>NZ_BAAGPR010000006.1:0-158666 GCF_054783955.1 Streptomyces mayteni
TGGGGGTGGCCAGGTCCCCCGTCGAGCTCATCGAGTTCCTGCGCCGCGCCGGCCTCGACCCGGACGAGGTGCTGCTCGAGGACCCCACCCTCGTCGAATGGCGCGGCGGCGGCCCCGAGGTCTGGACGACGCGGCCCGACGGGTACCCCGACGCGCGCCCCGAGACGTAACCCGGCAGGCATCCCGACGCTGATCCCGACACGAATCCTGACATCAACGGCCGTTGACGGATGAGTTCCGGGCCCGGCCCTGGTCTACCCCCATGACAGGACACGGACGAGTTGTACGTCGATGGGGATGCGAGAGATGAGAGAGCGAACGGCCGATCCTGGCGGGATGGCGATCGAGACGTCCGGCCTGGTCAAGGTCTTCGGAGAGCAGCGCGCGGTCGACGGCGTCGACCTCGCCGTGCCGGCCGGCACCGTCTACGGGGTGCTGGGGCCGAACGGCGCGGGCAAGACCACCGTCGTCAGGATGCTGGCCACCCTGCTGCGGCCGGACGGCGGCGAGGCCCGGGTCTTCGGGCACGACGTGGCGCGCGAGCCCGACCTGGTGCGGGCCAGGGTGAGCCTGACCGGGCAGTACGCCTCGGTCGACGAGGACCTGACGGGCGCGGAGAACCTGGTGCTGCTGGCCAGGCTGCTCGGCCACCGCAAGCCGGCCGCGCGGGAGCGGGCCGCCCGGCTGCTCGACGCGTTCGGGCTCACCGAGGCGGCCGACCGGCAGGCCAAGAACTACTCGGGCGGCATGCGGCGCAGGCTCGACATCGCGGCCAGCATCCTCAACACGCCCGACCTGCTGTTCCTCGACGAGCCGACCACCGGCCTCGACCCGCGCAGCCGCAACCAGGTCTGGGACATCGTGCGGGTGGTCGTCGCCCAGGGCACCACGGTGCTGCTGACCACCCAGTACCTGGAGGAGGCCGACCAACTCGCCGGCCGGATAGCCGTGATCGACCGGGGGCGGGTGATCGCCGAGGGCACGCCTGGGGAGTTGAAGTCCTCGGTCGGCGCCGGCGCCGTCCACGTCAGGCTCCGCGACCCGGGGCAACGCGCCGAGGCCAGGCGGGTGTTGGCCATGGTGCTGAAGGCACAGGTGCAGCTGGCCCCCGACCCGGTGGCGCTGACCGCCCGGGTGATGCCGGAGGGCGCCGGCGCGACGGAGCCCGCCGTGCTGGCCGCCAGGGCGCTGGCCGAGCTGGCGGCCCAGGGCATCACCGTGGACGACTTCTCGCTCGGCCAACCCAGCCTGGACGAGGTCTTCCTGGCGCTCACCGGCAAGAGCACGGACGAGTCCACCGCCCGGCACGACGAGAAGCAGGAGGCCGCCGCGTGAGCACCGCCACCGACCCCACCACGACCGGCCGGCCCGACGAGCCGGCCGGGACCGCGACCGGGACCGCGGCCGGGACCGCGACCGGGACCGAGGCTGCGGACACCTATGTCCCGGCGGCCGCGGCGCTGGCCGCCGTGCTCGACCCCACGACCCCCCGGCCGCCGCGGCCCAGCGCGCTCTCCGCCTCCGTCACCTTCGGCTGGCGCGCGATGCTCAAGATCAAGCACGTGCCCGAGCAGCTCTTCGACGTCACCGTCTTCCCGATCATGATGACGCTGATGTTCACCTACCTCTTCGGCGGCGCGCTGGCCGGCTCGACCAGCGAGTACCTCACGTACCTGCTGCCCGGGATCATGGTGATGAGCGTGATCATGACCACGATGTACACCGGGGTCTCGGTCAACACCGACATCCAGAAGGGGGTGTTCGACCGCTTCCGCACCCTGCCGGTCTGGCGGCCGGCCGCGATGGTCGGCTACCTGCTGGGCGACATGGTGCGCTACGTGCTGGCGTCGCTGGTGATCCTCGGCGTCGGCCTGGCCCTCGGCTACCGGCCGGGCGGCGGGGTGCTCGGGGTGGCCGCCGGGATCCTGCTGCTGGTGGCGTTCTCGTTCGCGTTCTCCTGGATCTGGACGCTGTTCGGCCTGGTGCTGCGCTCCGAGAAGTCCGTGATGGGCGTCAGCATGCTGGTGATCTTCCCGCTGACGTTCCTGAGCAACGTGCTGGTCGAGCCGGAGACCATGCCAGGCTGGCTCCAGGTCTTCGTGGACGTCAGCCCGGTCACCCGGCTGGTGGCGGCCGTGCGCGGCCTGATGGACGGTGCGGCGGACGTCGGCGAGATCACCTGGGTGCTGGTCGCCGGGCTGCTGCTGGTCGCCGTCTTCGGCACCCTCACCATGCACCGCTACAACCGCAGATGACCCCAGGCGCCCCGCGCCCGGCGGCGCCGGGGCGGGCGCGGGCGTCCCTTCCTTCGGCGCGGCCGCTGTACGAGGATGGCGCGATGAGCACTTCGCCCTCCGCGCCATCCGCGCACTCCGACGCCGCCGGCCCGGCCACCCCGCGCGCCGTCGCGGACGCCTACGTCGAGACCCTGGCCGACCTGGACCCGCTGTACGGCACCAGCCTCGGCATCCGCCCCGGCGTGGCCGACCTGCCGGACCTCTCGCCCGCCGGCCACGAGGCCGTGGCCGCGGCCGGGCGCGCCATCCTGGCGGAGCTCGACGCGGGGGAGGCGGCGGCCGGCGGCTCCGGCGCGCAGCCGGCGGTCGCGCGGCGGGCCGGCCGGCTGCTGCGCGAGCGGCTGACCGCGACGCTCGCCCAGCACGACGCGGGCGAGCAGCTGCGGGACGTCTCCAACCTCTTCTCTCCGGTGCACCAGCTGCGTTCGGTCTTCCTGATGATGCCGACCGAAACCCCCGACGACTGGGCGGTGATCGGCCGCCGGCTCGCCAACGTGCCGGCCGCGCTCGCCGGTTACACCACCTCGCTGACCGAGGGCGCCCGCCGCGGGCTGACCGCCGCGCCGCGCCAGGTGACCACCGTCGCCGGCCAGTTGGACGCCTGGCTGGCCGCCGACTGGTACCGGGAGTTCGCGGCCGGCGGCCCCGAGGCTCAGCGCGAGGAGCTGGTCGCGGCGGCCGGGCGGGCCACCGAGGCGCTCGACACGCTGCGGCACCACCTCCGCGAGAGCTATCTGCCGGGAACCGAGGGCACCGGGGACGGCGTCGGCACCGAGCGCTACCTGGCCGGCGCCCGCCGCTGGACCGGCTCCGACCTCGACCTCGACGACGCCTACGCCTTCGGCTGGGCCGAGTACCACCGGATCGCCGAGGAGATGCGGGCGGCGGCCGCCGAGGTGCTGCCCGGCGCGTCGCCGCTGGCCGCGATGCACCACCTGGACCGGGACGGCGAGGCCGTCGAGGGCGTGGACGCGATCCGCGACTGGCTGCAGAACCTGATGGCCGAGGCCATCGAGGCGCTGGACGGCAAGCACGTCGACCTGGCCCCGCCGGTGCGGCGCGTCGAGGCCATGATCGCCCCGCCGGGCAGCGCCGCCGCCCCCTACTACACGCGCCCGTCGCTCGACTTCGCCCGGCCGGGCCGCACCTGGCTGCCGACCATGGGCGCGACGCGGTTCCCGCTCTGGCAGCTGGTGTCCACCTGGTACCACGAGGGCGTGCCGGGACACCACCTCCAGCTGGCCCAGTGGGTGCACGTCCAGGACCAGCTCTCCCGCTACCAGGTCAGCGTCGGCTCGGTCAGCGCCACCACCGAGGGCTGGGCGCTCTACGCGGAGCGGCTGATGGACGAGCTGGGCTTCCTCACCGACCCGGGGCGCCGGCTCGGCTACCTCTCCGCCCAGATGCTGCGCGCGGTGCGGGTGATCATCGACATCGGCATGCACACCGGGCGCCGCGTCCCGGCCGGCGAGTCCTTCCACCCGGGCGAGGTGTGGACCCCGGAGCTCGCCGCGGAGTTCTTCGCCGTGAACACCGGCTGCGATCCGGCCTACACGGAGTCGGAGCTGACCCGCTACCTCGGCATGCCGGGCCAGGCGATCAGCTACAAGCTCGGCGAGCGCGCCTGGCTGGAGGGCCGGGCGGCCGCCCGCGCCGCGGCCGGCGCCGAGTTCGACGCGAAGTCCTGGCACATGGCGGCGCTCTCCCTCGGCTCGCTCGGCCTCGACGACCTGGCGGCGGAGCTGGCCACGCTGCGCTGAACGCTCCGCTGGAAAGCCGCGACGGGCCGCCCTGGCCTGCGGCGGTGTGGGGCGTCGTGCGGCGCCGTCGTGGCTGGTGCACCCACTCGGCGGAGCCGCCCTGCACACTGGAGGCATGTGCCGCAGCATCAAGACCCTCCGCCCCCCGGCCACCCCGGACGTCACGACCGACGACGTCCGGGCCGCCGCGCTCCAGTACGTCCGCAAGGTCTCGGGCTTCCAGCGCCCGGCCGCCCACAACCAGGCCGCGTTCGACGAGGCGGTGGCCGCCGTCACGGCGGCCACCGAGCGCCTCCTCGACCAGCTGGTGGTCAGGGGCGCCGGCGGCCGGGCTACCAGCGGGTCCTGACCACCACGCTGGTGGCCACCTTGTCGTGCAGGCACTGCCGGTAGGGCTTGTCCCAGGTGCACCAGAGCGGGTCGAGCAGCACCAGCACGTACCCGGTGAACAGGAACATCAGGCCGAAGGCCCACCGCCCGACGGCGGCGCCGGCCGTGAGGTTGCGGCCGGTCTCCAGGCGGGCCACCCGCAGCCCGAGCAGCCGCTTGCCCAGCGTGGCCCCGTACCGGCAGTGCGTGAACGGCTCGTAGCACAGCAGGAAGATCGGGCACACGACCCAGACGGCTATCCGGGCCACCCGGATCACGTCGTCGTCCGGATCCCGGTGCATGGCCTCGCCCCAGCCGACCATGCCGACGACGACCGCGGCCATGAGCAGCAGGTCGAGCAGCCTGGCGAGGAGCCGGACGCCGCGGTTGGCCAGCGCCCGCGGCGGCGGCCCACCGGGCACGTGCCCGGCGTAACCGTGCCAGCTGTCACCGTGCCCGGCGTACGCCTGCCCGCCGAACGGCGTGCCGTACCCGCCCGGTGGGTACGGTGGCGGCGGTGGGTGTGTCACGGAGCGGTCCTGGGTCATCGGCACAATCAACGGGCCGGCCCGACCGCGAGTCAACCGTCAACCCCACAGTTGAACACGGCCCTCGCCCACGCGGCCAGCGCATCGCGTCATAGTCCACACACAGCCCGTCATCGTCCACAGCGCCGGCCCTAGCATCAAAACGATTCATCCCCCACCAGACTCCGGACGGAGAATCCCATGCGCAGGACGAGCGCGCGGTTCAGGCTGGGCAGTGCAGTGGCAGTGATGACGGCGGTGGTGACGCTCGGCGGGCTCCTCACCGCGACCAGTGGCGTGGCGGCCGAGCCCGTCGAGACGGTGGCCGTCGGCACCCCGACCGGCTTCGGGCGGGCCACCACCGGCGGTGCGGGCGGCAGCGTGGTCACGGTGACGTCCGCCAGTGCCTTCACCTCGGCGGCATCGAGCAGTACCACCCAGGAGATCCGCGTCAGCGGCACCATCACGCTGCCGAGCACGACCCGGGTGGCCTCCAACAAGACCATCATCGGCGTCGGCAGCAACGCCCGGATCACCGGCTACGGGCTGAACATCCGGCAGGCCAACAACGTGATCGTGCAGAACATCACGTTCAGCGGCTCCGGCGACGACGGAATCCAACTCGAGTACTCCACCAACGTGTGGATCGACCACAACAACTTCTCGAACAACTACGACGGCAGCCTGGACATCAAGCGCGCCTCGGACAACGTCACCGTGTCCTGGAACCGCTTCTCCAACCAGGACAAGAACAGCCTCCTCGGACACTCGGACGACAACAGCTCCGAGGACTCGGGACGGCTGCGGGTGACGTACCACCACAACTGGTACGACGGCGTGAACCAGCGCAACCCGCGCGTGCGGTTCGGCAACCCGGTGCACGTGTACAACAACTACTACAGCAACGTCGGTAGTTACGGCGTGGCCTCCACGACCAACGCCGGCGTGCTGGTCGAGGGCAACTACTTCGAGAACACCGACGACCCTTTCCACCGGGGCGAGGGCAGCTCGCCGGCCGGCGCGCTGGTGGCCCGTAACAACCACTTCGTGAACTCGGGCACCGGCCAGAGCGGCGGCAGCGTCGCGGGCATCCCGTACAGCTACAGCGTCGACACCCCCTCGGGCGTCAAGTCCAGCGTGACCTCGGGGGCCGGCGTCGGTCGGATCTGACCCGGTTCAGGAGCCGACCCGACCCCGGATCGCTCCGGAGGACCGACACACGCGGCCGCGGGCCGGCGGCGCGGTAACCACCGCGCCGCCGGCCCTTGTCGGCTTGCCGCGCCGGCGCTATCGTCCACGCCACCTGAGCGCGCCGCGGGAAGCGCGGCCGCTCGGCGAGCCCAGAGCCGTCCGTCCGTCCCAGGAGCGAGGAAGCCCCATGGCGGAACACGGGTCCCCACCGGCGTGGCAGCCAGGCGGCCGGCGTCCACGGCCGTCGAGGCCCACCATCGGCCTGGTCACGGCCAACATCCACCTCGGCGTGGGCGCGTCCCTCTGGTCGGGGGTGCTGGAGGCCGCGGAACGCGAGGACGTCAACATCGTCTGCTTCCCTGGCGACGCCCTCACACCGGGCGGCGCGCCGCGCAACGCGGTCTACGAACTCCTCGACCGAGCCGGCCTCGACGGCGCGATCTGCTGGACGTCCACCCTCGGCCTGCCGGTCGGCGGCGAACGCGCCGCCGCGCTGGTCGACCGGCTCGGCGGGCTCGGCCAGGTGATCAGCCTCAACCGGGCGTTGGACGGCCACGAGACGCTGCTGCTCGACTCGTACGCCGGCATGCGGAAGGCCGTCGGGCACCTCGTCGAGCACCACGGCCGCCGCCGACTCGCCTGCCTGCGCGGGCCGATGGCCAACCCGGTGGCGCTCGACCGGTTCCGCGCCTTCAGCGACGCGCTGGCCAGGCACCGGATCCCCAGGGACCGGGCGCTGGTCTCCGCCTCCCTCGACTACGCGGCCGGCGCCGGCGCCTCGGCGATGCGGGTGCTGCTCGACGTCCGCGGGCTGCGCCCGGGCCGCGACTTCGACGCCGTGGT
Organism: Streptomyces mayteni; assembly: GCF_054783955.1. Taxonomy (NCBI): domain Bacteria; kingdom Bacillati; phylum Actinomycetota; class Actinomycetes; order Kitasatosporales; family Streptomycetaceae; genus Streptomyces; species Streptomyces mayteni. Next base: position 6,988 of record NZ_BAAGPR010000006.1, read on the forward strand.
GGCGTGCAGCGACGTGCTGGCCGCCGACGCGCTGCGGCTGCTCACCGAGCGCGGCGTGCGGGTGCCCGAGGACGTCGCCCTGATCAGCTTCAACGACTCGGTGGAGGCCAGGATCAGCGACCCGCCGCTGACCTCCGTCGCGCTGCCCTTCGGCGAACTCGGCTCGCTCGCCGTGGAGACCATCCTCGCCAGGCTGCGCGGCGTCCGCCCGCCGGAGCGCCGGGTGGTGCCAGGCACCCTGGTGATCCGCAGGTCCTGCGGCTGCCCGACGCCGCTGGTCACCCAGGGCGGCGAGGAGCCGGAACCGGCGGCGGCCGGGTTGCCCGGGTCGCCGCTCGAACCAGGGGCGCCGCTCGACGAGGAGCTGCTCGCCGCCCTCCGCGCGGACGCCGCCAAGCCGGCGGACCCCGCGGGCGGCGGCCCGTTCCTCAGCGGTCTGGAGCGACGCGTCGGCGCCACCGGGACCTTCGAGGACGCCGCCGCCTGGGACCGCGCCCTGCTGCGGCTGCGCGCCGCGGCGCCGCCCGGCCCGCGGGCCGAACGCCTCGTCGGCCAGGCCAGGTTGATGGTGGCCGACAAGTCGCGACGGCTCCTGGAGTACGACCGCTGGACCCTGGAGCAGGAGTCCGGGCGGCTGCGCGCCCTGTCCACCACCCTCACCACCGCCGTCGACCTGGCCGAGATCGACGCCGCCCTCGACCGCCACCTGCCCCGACTCGCCGTCCCAGGGCACCGGTTGGTGGTCGCCGGGGACCGGCCGCCCAGGGACGCCGAACCGCCGCCGCTGCCGCCGCCGGACGGCGAACACCGGTTCACCGCCGTGCTCGAACCCCTGCACATCGGCGAGGAACCCCTCGGCTACGCCGTGTTCGACGCCGGGCCGCGCGCCGTCGCCGCCCGGCACGGCGCGCTCTACCGGGCGCTCGGCGAGCAGATCAGCGCCGCCCTCAAGGGAGTTCGGCTGTTCACCGAGGTGCGCAGGGCCAGGGACGCCGCCGAGCAGGCGAGCAGCTTCAAGACCCGGCTGCTCGGCAACGCCACCGACGAGCTGCGCAGCCCCGTCGAGGCGATCCTCGGCCACACCGCGCCCGGCGACCCCGCCCACGAGGAGGCGGCCAGGCTGCTGCGGCTGATCGACGACCTGCTCGACCTCTCCCGCTCCGAGATCGACGCGCTCGGCCTCGACCGCCGGCTCCTCGACCCGCGCCCGCTGTTCGCCGAGGTCTTCCAGGACACGGCGCCCGGCGGCCGGCTCCGGCTGCCCCGCCGGCTGCCCGCGCTGTGCGCCGACCCCGACCGGCTGCGGCAGATCGTCCACAACCTGTTGACGGCCGCCGGCCGTTACCCCGACCTCGTCGTGGACGTGGACCCGCCGTGGCTCACCGTGCTGGTCACCGGGCCCGAGTTGGCGGCGCCGGCGCACGAACCGGCCGAGGACGAGCGGTACTTCCAGCCCTTCGCGGCCCGCGGCCCCGGCGGCCGTCTTGGCCTCGCCATGGCCCGCCGGCTCGCCGTGCTGCACGGCGGCTCGCTGGCCCTGCACCGCGGCCCTGGACCGTACGGCTTCCGCCTCGACCTGCCGCTGCCCACCCCCGCCGAGCCGAGCGGGCCGCACCCCGGCGAGGCGCCGCCTGGCCGCACCCTGCTGGTGGTGGAGCGCGCGTTACCCGAACTGGGCGCCGTCGCCCGGCGGCACGGGCTGCGCCCGCGCCGGCCGCACCCGGACGAGGACATCGCCACCGTGGCCGCCGCCCACCCGCCGGCCGCCGTCGCCTGGGACGCCTCGCAGGCGACCCCGCAGGAGTGGGCCACCGTCCGCCGGCTGCACGACCATCCGGCGCTGCGCCACGTGCCGTTCCTGCTCTACGGACCGGTCGCGGGGCGGGACCTCAACCAGGCGCTGCACGCGCTGCGGCCCCCCGGGGTCGCCGCGCCAGCGGTGGTGGTGGGCGGCTCAGCCGCGTCGCGCGAGACGTTCCGGCGGCTGCTGACCGGCGTGCTGCCAGGGCGCACCGTGCGGGCGGCGGCGGACGGCACGGCGGCGCTCGCGCTGCTCGCCGAGGAGGCGCCTGGGCTGCTGGTCGTGGAGCGGGCGCTGCCCGACATGGACGGCTTCGAGCTGGTCGACCGGCTCTGGCACGACTGCCCGGTGCTGATGCTGAGCGCCGAGGGGTTCACCTTCGCCGACGTGCGGCGCGCCGAGCCGCACCCGGGGCTGCTGCTGCTCGGCCGGGGCATCCTCACCGAGGAGGAGACGGCCAGGCTGCTGACGTCGTTGACGTCGTTGACGTCGTTGACGTCGTCGGCCTCGGAACGGCAGCGCCAGCAGCGCGCCGCCGACCCGGCGCCGGTGCGCTACGCGCTCGCCTACATCGAGCAGCACTACCGGCACCGGTTCTCGCGCTGGCAGATCGCCCAGGCCGCCGGCGTCAGCGAGGACCACCTGGGCCGCCTCTTCCACCGCGAACTCGGCCTGACGCTCTGGGAGTACCTGACCCGGCTGCGCATCGAGCGCGCCAAGGAGCGGCTACAGCGGAGCGACGACAACGTGCAGACGATCGCCCGCGCGGTCGGCTTCCACGACCGGGCCTACTTCAGCCGGGTCTTCCGCCGGCTGACCGGGGTGGCGCCGCACGCCTACCGCGACGCCTCCTGAGCCGGTCGTCGAAAACCCCTGGCCGTCCGCGGCCCGGCGTTGCTACGGTCGCCGACCGTGACTGACGACTGGCTGACGACGAACCGCGAGAACTGGGACGACCGCGTGCGGATCCACGCGGCCAGCGACTTCTACGACCTGCCAGGATTCCGCGCCGGCGGCTCGCCGCTCCGCGCCTTCGAACGCGACGAGTTGGGCGACGTGGCCGGGAAGCGGCTGCTGCACCTCCAGTGCCACATGGGGCAGGACACCCTGTCCTGGGGGCGGTTGGGGGCCGAGGTCACCGGACTCGACTTCTCCGCCAGGGCCGTCGAGCAGGCACGGGAGCTGGCGGCGGAGACCGGCCTCGCCGACCGGGCGCGGTTCGTGGTCTCCGACGTGTACGAGGCCGGGGCCGCGCTGGGCGGCGAGCGGTTCGACATCGTCTACACCGGCCTCGGCGCGCTGGTCTGGCTGCCCGACCTGGCCCGCTGGGCCGAGGTGGTGGCCGGGCTGCTCGCCGAGCGCGGGGTGCTCTACCTGGTGGACTTCCACCCGGTCACCGACATGCTGGCCGACGAGGACGGCAGCACGGTGCGGCACGACTACTTCGCCACCGAGCCGCTGGTGGCCGACTACGCGCACACCTACACGGACGGGCCGCCGCTGGAGAAGACGGGCTCCGTGCAGTTCCTCCACCCGCTGGGGGAGATCGTCACCGCGCTGGCCGGGGCGGGGCTGGTGATCGAGTTCCTGCACGAGCACCCGTTCACGATCTTCGCGCGCTATCCGGTGCTCACCGAGTCCGAGCCGGGGATCTTCGGCTACCCGGCGGGGCAGCCCAGGGTGCCGCTGATGTTCTCGATCCGGGCGAGGCGCGGTTGACGCCCCACAATGCTTGAACGATCCGTTCAGTTCAATGTGTTGACAATGGATGCTTGGTGCGGGCAGTCTTGAGGCATGCCAGAAGCACTCGCACCCGATCCCTTCACCCCGCCGGACGCCGCGCAGGCCCGTGAACACCGGGGAGCCGCCGCGCTGTTCAGGATCGCCGAGCGGCACGCCGCCACCGAGGCCCAGCGGGCCCGCCAGGTGAACGCGTACCTCCCGGCCCCGCACGAGGCCGTGCGGCTCGTCGCGTTCCTGCTGAGCGGCGCCGCGCTGCCCGAGGAGGGCGAGCCGGAGGTCGACCAGGCCGACATCATGGCCGCGCTGACGCTGCTGCCCCGGGTGCGTGCCGAGTTGGACGAGATGGAGGCCGGGCTGCTCACCATGGCCAGGGGGCGGGGGCTCACCTGGCAGGAGCTGGCCTTCGGCCTCGGGCTCGGCACCCCGCAGGCCGCACGGCAGCGGCTCGCCAGGCTGGCCGAGCGGACGCCCCAACCCGACGAGCAGGGGCCCGGGGAGTAGGGCTGGGCGCCGAGGGTCAGGCGATTCTGGAGGCGGAGGGCCGCACCGTCCGCTGTTCGTAGTCGGCCTTGGCGGTCTGCAACAGCCGCTGCCACGAGGCCACCGTGGGGCGCCTGCGCAGCAGGGCCCGGCGCTCGCGCTCCGTCATGCCGCCCCAGACGCCGAACTCCACGCGGTTGTCGAGCCCGTACGCCAGGCACTCGGCCCGGACGGGGCAGCCACTGCACACCGCCTTGGCGCGGTTCTGCGCGGCGCCCTGTACGAACAGTTCATCCGGATCCGTCTTGCGGCAGACCGCGTGCTTAGTCCAGTCCACAACCCAGCTCATGCCGGTGCCGTTCCTCTCCCAGACGAGGGCTCCCCCACGGCGGCAAGTGGCATATGACCGCTTGCCAGTTGAGGACGTTACGGAAGGCAGGCGGCAACGCAACACCCCCTATGGGCCTAATCTTGGATGGCCCAATCGGACTATGCGGCGCGCGAAGTAACCCTTGTGAGGGATGTTGGGTGTCTGGGTGAGGGGAACGAGGACTCTCTCTGTGGATACCCAGCAAGACGGGAAACCACCCATCCGGGCTAAGGCGACTTGACGGCGCCACAGCGGGTGGAATAAGGGCGTTCGCAAACGACGGTACCCCCGGGACGCGCGCGCCGCCGGGGGTATCGGGAAAAAAGTGGGAAGTGCCGGGCGCCGGCGGCCGGTCAGACCAGCGCGGCCAGCTCGGCGGCCGGCAGCGAACCGGGCTCGCGCCCCTCGCGGGCGAAGGTGTTCGCGATCGCGACCAGCGCCTCGTTGACCGGCGTCGGCACCCCGTGCAGGCGCCCGAGCAGCACGATCTCGCCGTTGAGGTAGTCCGCCTCGATGCTGCCGGTGCCGCGCCGCAGGCTCTGCCAGGACGAGCCGCGGCTCTCGGGGGCGCCGGGCACCGGCTGGATGTCCATCCGGTCGCCACGCAGCGCGAGTTGCTCCTCCTGGTCGGCGAAGGCTATGCCGGCCGCCGTCAGCGCCGCGACCCCCTCGGCCGCCGCCCGCTTCACCAGCTGGCCGAGCGCCGGATCCGAGCCAAGCGGCCCGGCGACCGCCTCGACCGCGTTGCCCAGGTTCATCAGCAGCTTGGCGTACTTCCAGCGCATCACGTCCGCCCGCGCCGGGGCGAGGAAACGCGCGCTCTCCAGGTCGGCGGCGATCCGGCGCGCCGTGTCGTCGACGCCGTCCAGGTCCGCCGGGCCCGTCGTTCCGGGGAAGGGCCCGACGTGCAGCATCCCGGTGAGCGGCGCGCAGGGCGCGACCACCACGCCGGGTTCGAGGAACAGCGAGGGCAGCCACACGCACACCCCGTAGACCCGCCGGAACCGGCGCAGCGCCAGCCGCTCGTTGGCCACCCCGTTCTGCGCGCACAGCAGCGGCAGGTCGCCGGCGACCGGTGCCCAGGCGTCCAACGCGGCCACGGTGTCCTGGGTCTTGACGGCCAGTACCAGCACGTCCTCCGCGGTCGGCCGGTACTCCTCTGGCCCGGCGAGCACGGGGAGCCGCAGTGTCAGCGACTCGTCGGGGGTGAGCAGCCGCAGCCCGTGCTCCCGCAACGCCGCCCCGTGCGCGCCGCGCGCGACCAGCGCGACCTCGTGACCAGCCTGTGCCAACCGCCCGCCGATGGTGCCGCCGACCGCGCCGGCGCCGATGATGATGTAGCGCATGCGGCCATTCTCACCCCGGCGCACATCGGTCGCGTGGGCGGGAACTTTGACCCGGTTATTCGCGTCATGCTCACAACAGTCCTTGTCATTGCCCAGGGGGAGCGATGGTTGCCCGACTGTACGGCCAGGAGGCGTTGACCGACGGCCTGGTGCCGCGCCTGGTGGGGCTCGAACGGCTGCGGGACCGCCGGGTGGACCAGGAGTTTCCCGGTGCCCGGCCGGTCGTCGAGGTCTCGGGTGGCCGGGCCGGCGGCAAGACGGAGCTGCTCGCGGCGCTGTACGACGGCTACCACGGCCGGGTGCCGCTGGCCAGGGCGGACCTGGCCGTGCCCGGCTTCGGCGAGCCCGGGCTCGCCGGGTTACCCGGGGGCGGCCCCGCCGGGACGCCGCCCCGCAACGCCTCACCCGTGACCCAACTGCTCTACCTCCTCTCCTACAAACTCGGTCTGCGGCCACGGCGGTTCGCCCAGGCGCCCGCCTTCCCACGGCTCGCGCTCGGGCTGCTCGTGGTGACCACCTGGCGACCCGGAACCGGCGACGAGACGCACGTCGCCCCCGCCGGACTCCGGGCCGCCGAGGACCGGTTACGCGAGATCATCCGGGAGGACAGCCCGGACGCCAGGCGGCGCAGGGAGCTGCTGCGGCAGTGGTTCGACGCGCTGGCCGCCAACCTGACCGCCCCGCTCGCCGTGTTGCCCGGCATGGTGCCGATCGCCGAGGCCACCCTGGCCACCGCCCGCGACCAACTGCTCTCGCCCCGGCCCGACCGGGGCGCGCTGCGTTGGTGGGGCGAGCGGCTCGGCCGCTTCCAGGGCGACGACCTGCAACGACTCTTCGCCATGGTCAGGGACTTCCGCCGGCTCGACGCCAGCCGGGAGAGCGCCGAGCGGCTGCTGGTCGCCGCCCTGCTGCACGACATCGCCGACCACTACGGATTCCTCCGCCGCCGCAACCAGACCCCGGCGCCGCTGATCCTGCTCGACAACGCCCACACCGAGGTCGGCCGGCACCTCCTCCGGCTGCTGCTGCGGGCCTGGGACTCCCTGCCCTCGGGGGCCGTGCGCCCGGTGGTCGTGACGACCAGGCCGGCCGTCTCCACCGGCGGGCTCGGCATGGCCGACATCGCCTCCGGCACCCCCTGGGAGCCCACGCCGGGCAACGACTCGGAACGCTGGCTGCTCCGCGTCGAGTTGGCCGCCGTCCAGGCCGAGGACATCGAGCGGATGCTGGGCGACGCCGACTACCCGCCCCATCTGCCGAGGCTCGTCGCCCGGCTCAGCGGCGGCCGGGCCGGCTGCGCCCGACTGCTCGCGGACGCGGCGCTGGAACGGCTCGGCACCGGGGACGCCCTCGATCCGCGCGGCCTCCTCGAACTGCCGCCAGGCGGTGGCGAGTCCGAGGCGCCCGGCACCGTGGGCGAGCAGGTGCTCGACCGGCTGCTGCCCGACCGGCGGCTGCGCGCGGACCTGACCGGGCTCGTCGTCGCCCTGGACGACGCGGCCGCCAGGCGGCTCTGGACCCTCGTCGGCGCGGACCGGCCGGCCGACGACGACCACCGCCACCCGGCCGGCGGCCGGCTGCGCGCCGTCCGGGAGGAGTTGGACGCGCCGCACTGGCGCCGCGAGCCCTGGCACTGGCCGGCCGGGCAGGAACGGCCGGGAGACCAGCCGGTGCTCGGGACCGCGCCGCTGGTCGGGGACCGGGCGCTGCGCGCCCTGCTGCTGTGCCGGCTGGCCGCCACCGCGGACCTGGAACAGTGGACCAGGCTCCACCGCCGGCTGCGCGCCGGCTACAACCGCGACGACCTGCCACCGCAGGCCGTCACCCACGACGCGCCCTACCTGCACCACACGTTGGCGCTCGGGGACTTCGACGCCGTGGAGCGCTCGCTGCACCAGATGTTCGCCACCGTCGGGCCCGAGGAGTGGCTGGCGGTGCTCAACGTCGTCTGCGCCGCCCCCCACCCGCCACGCGACCAGCGGGAGACCCCCCGCCGGAGCGAGCCCTGCCGGGCCTGCGCCGCGCCGGCGGGCGACGGCCGCGACTCGCCGGCCGCGCACCGCGCGATCGGCCGCCTGACACGCGCCGTCTGGCGGCTCTCCGACCCGCTGGCGGTGGCCGGCGCCGACGAGGACGTCGACCGCGTGGAGTCCGCCCTGCTCACCCTCTACGAGCACCACGACGAGCGGGACGTCCTGTTGTCCGCCTGGCGCGAGTGGCCCGCCCGACTGCGGGACGGCGCCCAGGCACCGGATCTGCCGATACCGAGGGGGTACCGACCATGAGACTACGCGGCTGGGGTCCGCTCACCCGGGCCCTGGCGGCCACGCTCGCGCTGGCCCTGGTGGGCCTGGCCGGCTGGGCCGGCTACCAGCGGTTCTGGCCCGACGCCTCCTGCGGCCCGGGCGTCACCGAGCGCGGCCCCGACGACGAGTGCGTGGGCGTCACCGACGGCCAGGTCGTGTTCCATCCCCTCCTGGAGCAGGTGTCGGGCCTGATCAAGGAGGAGAACGACCGGGTCACCGCCTCCGACGTGCCCTATGTGACGGTCGCCTTCATCCTGCCGATGACCTCGGACGACGAGGTCGAGCGACAGCAGACGCTGCACGAGGTGCAGGGCGCCTACCTCGCCCAGTACGGCGCCAACCACCGCTCCCAGCAGGTCCGCCCGCCGATCCGGCTGGTGCTCGCCAACCCGGGCCGGAACAGCGCCGAGTGGCGGCCGGTGGTCGAGGAACTGCGCCGGCTGGCCGACTCGCCGGCGGACAACCTGCGGGCGGTCGTCGGCTTCAACGTCAGCACCCGCACCACGGAGGAGGCCATCTCCCACCTCACCAACGAGGCCGGCATCCCGACGGTGGCCGGCCCGCTGACCGCCGACGACCTCGGCAACAGCGCCGAGCGACCCGACGCCTACCCCGGGCTCGCCAGGGTGGTGCCCGACAACGGCGACCAGGCGGCTGCCCTGGCCTCGCTCTACTCGGACATCGACCCGGCCCGCACCCTGCTGGTCGAGGACCTGCGCGAGGACGACAACTACATCTCCTCGCTGCGCGACGTCTTCGGCACGGTGACGGCGGGTGCGCCCAACGCCCCCGAGCAGTTCGTCTCGCCGGCCGACCTCAACGACGAGGGCAACCTCGCCAACGACTTCGAGCGGATGGTCGCGACCATCTGCACGTCGGAGGCCGAGGTGATCTACTTCGCCGGCCGCAACGTCCAGCTCCGGCTGTTCGTCAACGCGCTGGGCGCCCGTGGCTGCGCGGAGAAGGAGTACACGGTGGTCACCATCTCCGGCGCCTCCACCCTGCGCACCGACCCGGAACTCGAGTGGAGCGCCCTGGAGAACGGCGTCACCGTGCGGTACTCGACCAACGCCCATCCGGAGGCCTGGACCAGCCCCGACGCCCCGGCCACCGGCGGCTCCCAGGCGCCCCTTGACGAGCTGCTCTCGCTGATCGAGGAGACCGGACAGGCCCAGGCGAGCGAGCTCACCGACTCGCGCACCATCACCATGTACGACGCGACGCTGACCGCGATCACCGGGATCCGGAACTCCACGGGCGGCGAGGTGTCCGTGCCGGCGCTCGACGACGTGGCGAACTCCTGGCTGCGGATGCACGGCGGCCACCAGGTCGAGGGCTCGTCCGGCTGGATCTGCCTGGACAACTACGGCGACCCGTACAACAAGGCCGTCGCGGTGGTCGAACTCGACCCGAGCTCGGAGGACATCCGCTTCGTGGGCCTCGCCTGGCCGCGGGGCGGCGCGCCGGAGCCCGACTGCCCGCTGCCCAACTCGGCGCGCTAGCGGGCCCGGCCACCCGCCGGGGGCGGCCGGGCCGGACGCCGTCACCAGTAGACGACGACCCGGTCGCCCTCCTGCACCTCGTCGAAGAGCTGGGCTATCGCGGCCTCGTCGCGGACGTTGACGCAGCCGTGCGAGGCGCCGTTGTAGCCGTTGGCCGCGAAGTCCTGCGAGAAGTGCACCGCCTGGCCGCCGTCGAAGAACATCGCGTAGGGCATCGGCGAGTCGTACAGCGTGGAGTGGTGGTTGCGGGACTTCCAGTAGACCTCGAACTCGCCCTCCCTGGTGGGCGTCTCCTCGGCGCCGAAGCGCACGTCCACCGTGGTGCGCACCTCGCCGTCGATCACCCAGGACAGCGTCTGCGAGGTCTTGGAGATGCACAGCACCCGGCCCGTGAGGCAGCGCTCGTCCAACTCCTGGGCCGGCTCGACCTCGGGGATCTCGACCGGCGGGAACATCTCCTCCTGGCTCGGCGCCTCGGTCTGGCCGGTGAGCGCCTCCCAGGTGGGCTCGAAGACCGTGCCCGACGCCTCGATGCCGGCGGCCTGCTGGAACGCGGTGACCGCGGCGGTGGTGACGTCCCCGTAGTAGCCGGTGGGGTTCTCCTCGAAGTGCTCGAGCTGCCTGAGCCTGGCCTGGAGCTCGCGCACCTGGTCGGAGTTGTCCCCGTAGCCGAGTATCTGCTGGGGCGGGAACAGCTCCTCCTGGCTCGGCGCCTCGGTGGCGCCCGTCAGCTCGGCCCAGGTGCTGGCGAACACCGTGCCGGAGACGTCGAGCCCGGCCGCCCGCTGGTACTCGGAGACGGCGCCCAGCGTGACGTCCCCGTAGTAGCCGGTGGGTTGGGCCAGGAAGTGGCCGAGCGACGCCAACCTCGCCTGGAGCTCGCGGACCTGCTCCGACTCGTCGCCGAAGTCGAGCACGACCTCCTCGGCCTGCTCCTCGGGCGACTCCTCGCCGGACTCCGCGTCGTCCCCCGAAGACGCGTCCTCGCTCGGCGTCGAACTCGACGCGTCGTCGCCTGAGCCTGAGCTCTCGGCGCCCTGTGCGGAGCAGCCGGTGAGCAGCAGTGCCGCGGCGGCGGCACTCGCCACCGCCGGTGCGGCCAACCTGCGAAGGAGCGCGGAGCGCATCAGTGTTCCCCCTGGAGCTATCGGACCTCTCGGGACCTCACTGATAAAGATGCGCTCTCCTCGCCGGAATGTTGCATTAGGGCCATAACGAAGAAGCCACGATTGGACGGCGCCAGGTCGGGTCAGGGGGTGCTGTCGAACCGGCGCAGCACCGAACCACCCGCGGTGACCAGCAGTTCCGTGTGTCCCTCGCCGAACGCGACGCCGTACTCGGCGGCCAGGAACGCGGCCACCGAGGCGCAGAGGGCGGCGGCGTCGAGGTCGTCCTCTTCCGCCATGTCCTCGACGACCACGGTGACGGCGGCATAGCCCGCGTCGTCGGTGGAGGCGAGGATCCAGCGCACCAGGTCGGCCGTCGGGTCGTCCGGGTTGGCGGCGCGGAACACCTCGGCCACCGCGTCGCCCTGCCGTTCCAGGGAGTCGACCACGGGCCCGTCCGCCACGTCGGGACCGTTGCCGCGCCCGTGCTGGTAGCCGAGCACCGCGGCCAGTGCCATCAGGCTGACGGCCAGGAACACGCCGCCGAGCGACACGCGTGCCGTCAGACCCCTCACCTGCGCCCCCTTCGCGGCTGGAGAAGACGGCAGCATCGCACACTTCACCGGTGGTCAAACCTGTGTGCGGTTGCCTTGACGGATCGCTGACGGAACGTTGACTCCCTTGTGAGGATGGGGAGTTGGTACGTCTCAGGCCGGGGTCTTGCCGGGCAGCAGCGCGCGCACCGCCTCGACGGACGCCACCGCCTCGGGCTGCGCGGCCCGCTTGTCCTCGCGGTAGCGCAGCGCGCCCTGCCGCAGCTCGCCGCTGATCAGCCGGGCCAGGAAGTCCTGCTCCTCCTCGGTGGCCGCGGCCAGCAGCTCGGCGAGCAGCTGCCGGCGGCGCCCGGTGGCGCCGGTGCCGGAGGCGGCGGCGATCCCGGCCAGCGCCGCGTCCGTGTCCGCCACCGTGAGCCGGGGCTCGGGCGCGGGCGGCGGCCGCTCGCCGGACAGCGCCCGCCAGCCCACCCCGAGCTTCCGCTGCGGCAGCCGGCCCGCCAGATAGGTGACGACGACCGGCGCCTCGGCCGGCGCCGTGGCGCCGAGCAGCATGCCCCCATCGTCGCCGCGCGGGCCGCGCCGCGCACCCTCCCCCGTACTCGCTCAGCGCAGCAGGTTGAGGCTGGCCACCACGGTGAACAGCAGGATCAGCCGCTCGAACCTGGTCTGGTCGATCCGCCTGACCAGCCACCGCCCGAGCACCGCGCCAAGCACCACGCCCCCGACCAGCACCGCGTTGAGCAGCAGCGACTCCTGGTCGATCAGGCCGAGGCCGACGCTGAACGGCACCTTGAAGAGGTTGACGATGAAGAAGAACCAGGCGGCGGTGCCAAGGAACGCCAGCTTGGGGAAGCCGGCCGACAGCAGGTAGAGCCCCATCACCGCGCCGCCCGCGTTGGCCACCATGGTGGTGAACCCGGCCAGCAACCCGAACACCAGGGCGCGCCAGCGGCCGCTGTCCGGCTCGGTGCGCCCGTGCCGCCACAGGTGCACCACGACGACGGCCAGCAGCACCGCGCCGATGGTGCGGCGCATCACGGTGTCGTCCACCACGGCGATGAAGCCGACGCCGAGCAGTACCCCGACCGCCACCGAGGGGAAGAGCCGCAGCAGCGCCGACCAGTCCACGTGCTTCCGGTAGGCGCGCACCGCGAGCATGTCGCCGACGATCAGCAGCGGCAGCAGCGCGCCGCTCGACTCGCGGGCGGGCAGCACGGCGGCGAACAGCGCGACGGTGATGGCGGCGATGCCGCCGATCGAGGTCTTGGCCAGCCCCACCAGGACCGCGCCCACCCCGAGCAGCGCCCAGTCGACTCCGCTCAGCCCGCTCATCACGAAGGGGAACACTAGTCACCCGATCGGACGTACGGGAACTTGTCCGGCGTTCGGTACGTGATAACAGCGTGACGAAGTCTGATACACCGAGCGTCGCGCCGGGGGCGCGCTCCCGGTGGTGGCGCCGGCCGTGGCCCCGGCCCAGGATGCCGCGCACGGTCCGGGGCCGGCGCACCGCGCTCCAGCTGGCGATGGCCGCCGTGGTCCTGGCGCTGCTGCCGGCCACCTGGGTGCAGGCCAGCACCCACGACCGGTTCCGGTCCGTGGCCGACGCGCCGTCCGCGCCGGTGGCCATGGTCTTCGGCGCCGGCCTCCGGGCCGACGGGCAGCCGACGGCCTGGCTGGCCCACCGGCTGGAAGCGGGCGCCGAGCTCTACCACTCGGGCCGGGTGCGGGCGCTGCTGGTCACCGGGGACAACGGCAGGGAGGAGTACAACGAGCCGGACGCCATGCGCGACCACCTGGTGGGCCTCGGGGTGCCGGCCGAGCGGATCGTCGCCGACTACGCCGGCTTCAACACGTGGAACTCGTGCGCCCGCGCGGCCGATGTGTTCGGCGTCACCCGGGCGCTCCTCGTCTCCCAGGAGTTCCACATACCCAGGGCGCTCGCGCTCTGCCGGGCAGCCGGGATCGACGCCCACGGGGTCGGCGTGGGCGAACGGCCCAGTCCGGTGCTGCTGTTCAGCTCGCTGCGGGAGATGGCGGGTGCCATCCCGGCCGTGTGGGACGCGGCCTTCACGCCGGCACCCCGCTTCGCCGGGCCGCGCGAGAGCAGCCTCCAGGAGATCCTGGCCGCGACCGGGTCCGGGGGGTGAGGCGCCGGCCGGGGGAGGAATGACGGAGTGGGCGTGAGGATTCCTCACCGCAGCCACGCCCACCCCTTGCCGTCCGTCGAGGCCGCGTTAGGCTCGCGGGCGGCGGAGGTACCCGACCGCCGCCGCTCCGAGACCCCACGATCGGAACCATGTCCGCATCCACCTCAGCTCCGCCCGCCGCCGGGGCGCCTTCGACACCGGCCGAGCGGATCCGCGAACACCGCTACGACGTCGACCTGATGCGTCTGGTCGGTTCGGTCGCGGTGATCTTCCTGCACACCGCGGCCACCTTCATCCACGTCACGGACGGCCAGGAGGCCAACGGGGCGGGCGCCTACTGGGTCGGGAACATCGGAGACGCGGTCAACCGGTTCGCGGTGCCGCTGTTCTTCGCCATGGCCGGCTGGGTGGTGCTGGTGGGCGCCCCACCGCGGGACGAGCGGAAGATGTGGACGCGGATCGTCCGCAACACCGTGCCGGTGTTCGTCTGGAGCATGGCCTACGTGGCCTGGGCCTGGCTGCGCGACCGCAACGAGGAGCCGGCGTCCGACCTGGCCGTCCAGGCGTTCTTCGGCGAGATACGCCCGGCGTACCACCTGTGGTTCATGTACGCCTACATCCCGATCGTGGCGGTGCTGGCCTTCGCCGTGCTGGTGAAGGACGGCAAGCGCCCCTACGGCCTCGGCCTGGCGCTGCTCGGCGTCGCGGCGGGCCCGACCATCTTCACCACGGTGGCCGAGGTCACCGACTGGGACGGGCTGCCGTCCTTCGGCTGGACCTTCGGCACCTACCAGATGATCTACGCGGTCGGCGGCGCGCTGCTGATCGGCATGCCGAACCGGCTGGCCGCCCGGTGGCGTTGGCCCCTGCTCGCCACCCTGATCCTGGCGATCGCCGGCACCCTCTGGTACGCCACCCAGATCCACTACGCCATTCCCTACGCCCACCTGTTCGTGGGCGTCGCCACCATCAGCCTGATCCTGCTGCTCAACCGGGTGCGCGTCCCCGAGCGGCTGCGGCCCTCGCTCTCCACGCTGGCCGGTGCCGCGCTCGGCGCCTACCTGGTCCACGTGTTCTTCGTCGAGGAGCTGGTGGTCCGCTTCGTCTCCGCCGACCTGAGCGGGCCGGCCGCCGCCGCGCTGCTGCTCGGCTCGCTCACCGTCACCCTCGTGCTGTCCTACGGGGCGAGCATGCTGTGGGGCCGCCTCGGCCTGCGGCGCTGGCTCGGCTGAGCCGAGCCGGGAAGGGGCCGTGAGCCGGATCGCGGATCCGCCATGGCGAAGGTGATCCAACTGATGCCGTAAGGCCGCCATCCCATTCAGTTCAATCTGCTACAAGATTCCCATCGCATTTGGTTACAAGATCCTCGCGAACGGAATCATGCTCGCCACCACCACAACTCCGCCGGCCGTCGCCACACAGCCCGAGCCGGCCGCGCCAGCGCGCGAACACCGCTACGACGTCGACCTGATGCGCCTGGTCGGCTCGGCCACGGTGATCTTCACCCACACGTCGGCCACCCTCATCCACGCCACCGACGACGAGCGGGCCAACGGGCCCGGCACCTACTGGGTGGGGCACATCGGGGACGCGGCGGGCTCGTTCGCGGTGCCGCTGTTCTTCGCCATAGCCGGCTGGGCGGTGCTGGTGGGTGCCTCGCCACGGGACGAGTCGCGCATCTGGGCCCGGATCGTGCGCAACAGCGTGCCGTTGTTCGTCTGGAGCCTCGCCTACGTCGCCTGGGCCTGGCTGCGCGACAGCAACGAGGACCCGACGTCCGACCTGGCCGTCCAGGCGTTCCTCGGTTCGATACGCCCGGCGTACCACCTCTGGTTCATGTACGCCTACATACCCATCATGGCCCTGCTCGCGCTCATGGTGCTGATCAGGAACGGCAAGCACCCCTGGCGGCTCGGGCTCGCGCTGTTCGGCGTCGCCGCCGGGCCCGCCGTCTTCTCCACGGTGGCCGAGGTCACCGGCTGGGCCGACCCGCCGTCCTTCGGCTGGGGTTTCGCCACCTACCAGGTGGCCTACGCGGTCGGCGGCGCGATGCTGATCGCCCTGCCGCACCGCGTCACTCTCCGATACCGCTGGGCACTGGTGGCCACGCTGCTGGTGTCGTTGGCCGGCGCCGTCTGGTACGACACCACCATCCACTATCCGCTGCCCAACGCCCACCTGTTCGTGGGCGTCGCCACCATCTGCGTGATCCTGCTGCTCAACCGGATACGGGTGCCGGAGCGGTGGCGGCCCCGGCTCTCCCGGCTCGCCGGCGCGGCGCTCGGGGCCTACCTGATCCACGTGTTCTTCGTCGAGGAGGTGGCCGTCCCGATCGTCTCCGCCGACCTGAGCGCGCCGCTCGCCGCGCTGGAACTCGTGGCGCTGCTGGCGGTCACTCTGGTGCTGTCCTACGGCGCGAGTCTGCTGTGGGGGCGGCTCGGCCTGCGGCGCTGGCTCGGCTGACCCGGGCCGACGCGACGTCCCGGGACCACCTGTCGTCCCGGGACCAGCGGCGTGCGGCTCAGCCGCGGCGCATGGAGCGCCGCACCTTCCGGGCGAAGCGCAACGCCGTGCGGCCGCCCGGGAGTTGGCCGGTGATGCTGGCGCCGATGCCGCCCGGCAGCGCGAGCGTCGTCAGCCGCGCCCGCACCACGTAGCGCGACGCCGCCTTGCCCTGGTTCGCCGCCAGCCACTCCTGGGCCTCGGCGCGCAGCTCGGGATAGCGCTTGAACTGCATGCAGTAGCCCACGGCCCGCACCAGCGGGCTGAGCTCGGCGCCGACGCCGGCCCGCGCGGTGACCACCTCGCCGGCCTTGCGCTCCTCGATGTCGGGGACCAGGGCGTCGACGATGGTCAGCGGGATGCGGTTGCTGTTCTGGTACGGGGTGATCCGCCCGAGCACCGTGCCGGTGCCGAGCCTGGCGATCGGCACGCCGTAGTAGACGGCGGCCGTCAGCAGCGCGGTGGAGAAGCACCCCACCACCAGGGCGGGCCGCAGCCGGTGGAACACCGTCTCGGCGAGCATCGGCGAGTCGAGCACGGTGAGCCGCACCCCGACCTCGGCCGCCGCCTTCTCCAGTGCCTTGGAGTAGCGGGCTGGCGCCGTCGGGTGCGGCTTGAAGACCACGGAGTGGCAGCCGGCCGCGGCCGCGCCGCGCAGCATCCGCGCGTGCAGCTCCTCCTCCTCGGCCGGCTCCAGGATGTTCAGCGCGGCCAGGTACTGGCCGAGGATGACGGCCGTGGGCTCGTGCGCCTCCTCGAGGGCGGCCAGCACGGACGCGTCGTTCTCGGCCGCGCTGATCTCGTCGAGCACGGCGCGGAACGCGTCGTTCGGCACCGTCTCGGCCGGCACGCCGTAGTCGGTGAGCAGCATCGGCGTCAGGCCGGGCACCAGGTCGAGGTGGATCAGCCGCTGGATCCGGCAGGCGGTGTTCCAGTTGAGCCGGTCCCTGGTGGGGCCGTAGCTCATCAGGCCGTCGGCGTAGACGTGCACGTCGGCGTCGGCGAAGATCGCGGCGAGCGCGATGGAGTGCTTGGCGTGCACCGACTCGACGACCAGGTCCATCGGCCCGTCGGGCAGCTCCCAGGCGGTGCGCAGCAGCCGCTCCCATATCGGGACGTCGTGTTCCCTGGGCGTCCAGCTGCCCGGGTGGTGCGGCTCGATGGTGTCGTTCCAGCTGATCACCCGGTCGAAGCGGGTGACGATCCGGTCCCAGCCGGTCATCTCGGAGAGCAGCACCGAGGTCTCGGGGATCGCGGCGTTGTTGCTCACCAGCAGGATCCGCTCCTCGGCGGCCTCGTCGGGCCCGAAGAGACCGGCGTCCAGCGCGGCGGCCAGCGTGGCGGCGCCGTAGAGCGTGGAGACCTCGAAGATCTGGACGCGCGCGGCGGTCGTGGCTTCGGTGCTCATCAGGCCGCGGCCACCTTACGCGTCGTCGTCCGGCCGAGCAGGCGGCGCAGCACCCGGCCGCGCTCGGGGCCCATCTCGTCGAGGGTGCGGTCCAGCAGTTCCTGCGGCATCCGGCGCAGCGCCTCCGACGACATCTGCCGCAGCTTGCGGGCCACGTCGGACTGGTGCCGGTCCGCCTTGCTGATGTGGAAGGCGATCATGGCGCAGTAGGTGCGCACGATCTTGGGCAGGAACCGGTCCGCGTCGGGGTGGGCCAGCACCTCCTCAAGGATCAGGTCGTGCGCCGGGATGAAGTCCAGCTGCCGCTCGTCGCCGACCTGGGTGAGCGAGTTGCTGATGCCGCGCCGGTAGAACAGGCCGTGCAGGCCTATCGAGACGTAGGAGCGGGCGCGCAGGTGCAGCTGCCAGGTGAAGACCCGGTCCTCGCAGGTGCGCAGGTTCGGCTCGAAGCGGACGCCGAGGTCGTCGAAGACGTTCCGGCGGCAGACCATGGACCAGACGTTGGGGTAGTCGACCATGCTCTTCCGCTCCACGGGCAGGACGCCGTCGCGCGGGTCCATCAGCGTGTTGCGGCGCGGCGCCGGCGCCCGCTCCAGGGTGCGGCTGGTGCCGGTGACCTGGACGTGGTCGGTGCGCACGAAGTCGCAGTCGAACGAGTCGACGGCGGAGATCAGTTGGGTGAGGTAGCCGGGCGCGTACCAGTCGTCCCCGTCGAGGAAGGTCAGCCAGCGACCGCGGGCGGCGTCGATGCCGGTGTTGCGCACCCGGGAGATGCCGCGGTTGGTCTCGTGGTGGATCACCCGGACCCCGGGGATCCGGCTCGCGGCCCGGTCCAGGATCTCGCCGGTGGCGTCCTTGGAGTGGTCGTTGACCAGAATGAACTCCCGGTCGTCGCCGACATTCCGGGCGAGTGCCTGCAAGGTGTCGGGCAGGAATTCCTGCATGTTGTAACAGGCGACGATGACGGAGAGTTTGGTCACGCTGGCTTCCAGTGGCTTCGGACAGGTTGAACGCGACGGTAAACAGGCCGTCCGCGACTAAGGATACGAGAGGGTGACCCCTGGGTGAACGGTGCCGGTACGGTCGATGATCCCACCGTCTCGCTCGGCGCGTGACCTGGCGGCCGGGCCCCGGCCGCTACCCGGCGGCGAAACCGCCGGGGCGCGTGTTCCGGCGCCCCGACGGCGTTCGCCGGCGTTCGCTCGCGTTCGCTGTCGTTGGCTCGCGTTCGCGATCGGCTCGGGTCAGGAGTCGAGCTGCGCGGCCAGCTCGTCCGAGTAGCTGGTCAGCCGGGTGTAGACGCCCGGGTAGCCGGCGCGGGCGCAGCCGTTGCCCCAGGAGACCACGCCGGCCAGCCGGCCGTCGAGCACCAGCGGGCCGCCGCTGTCGCCCTGGCAGGTGTCCACCCCGCCCTGCGGGAAGCCGGCGCAGACCATGGCCGACGAGACGTAGTCGGCGTCGTAGGAGTCGGCGCAGTCCGCGTCCGAGACGGTGGGCACCTCGGCGGTGCGCAGCTGGTTGGAGGAGGGGCCGTTCTCCCGGGTGGTGCCCCAGCCGACGATCCGCGCCGAGCTGCCGGGAGCGTAGACGTCGGTGTCCGCGGCGCCGACGTAGGGGAGCGTCTCGTACGGCATCTCCTCGGTCAGGGTGATGACCGCCACGTCGTTGGTGATCGTGTCGCCGTCGTAGTCCGGGTGCACCCAGATGTCGGTGGCGTCGACGGCGGTGCCGTCGACGCCGTTCCGGTAGGTGCGGCCGCCGACCACCTGGACGTCCTCGGCGTTCTCGCCCTCCATGCAGTGCGCCGCCGTGACCACCTTGGTCGGCGTGACGAGGGTGCCGCCGCAGTACTGGTAGCCGGTGGTGTCCGTGACCTGCATCACGTACGGGTAGGCGGCGGCCGTGGTGAGGCTGCCGCCGACGATCGGCTGGGGCGCCGCGCCCGCGGCGGGCGCGGTGAGGACGGCGGCCACGGTGGCCACGGTGGCGGCCGCGGCGACGGCGGCGGTGCCACGGCGGCGGCTGGACAGAAGAGACATGCTTCTCCTCGTGGTGATGGGTGAGTGGGGTCACCTCCGGGCGGCTGACCAGGCATGACGAGTGGGGGTCGTCGGCCGACCGTCCGGTGTGGGGCGGAGGGGAAGAAGAGGAACGAACGGCCGCGTGACGCGCTGAGCGTGACGCGACGGGTGATCGACTCACGCTAGCCGCCCGGGAGTTCCCAGCCCAAGTGGGGAACTCCCCATACTCACGCCCGGTTCGACTGTCGACCAGTGACCCCCACATGGGGAAAACCCGCTGTCGCGCGCCGGCTCAGGCCGGCGCGCCCGCGCCGGAGCCGGCCGCCAGCCGGACCACGTCCACCCGGGAGCGCACGCCGAGCTTGCGGTAGACCCGGGTCAGGGTGGACTCGACGGTCTTGACGCTGACGCACAGCCGGTCGGCGATCTCGCGGTTGGTGCCGCCCTCCGTGACCAGGCCGACCACAAGGCGCTCGATCTCGGCGAGCACCGCGAACGGGCCGCCGGCGCCGGGCGCCGGAGCCGGCCGCGGCTGCGCCGCGGTGGCGGGCGCCGGTGGCCGCCGGCCGGGCGGGGCCTCGCCGCGGAGCGCGGCCAGCAGCAGCGGGTGGGCGAACCGCACCACCCCGTCCGCGGTCAGCGGGCGCACCACCCGCAGCCGTACGGCCTCCGCCACCTCGGCAGCCGCCGCCGACCGCCCGGCGGCGCGCAGCCGTTCCACCGTGGGCGCCCCGACGTCCTGTCCTGCCGGGCCTGCCTGTCCCGCCGGTCCTGCCGGTCCCGCCGGCTCGGCCAGGCTGGCCAGCAGCAGCGTCTCGCGGGCGCCTGGCGACAGCGGCCCGAGCGACCGCCTGGCCACCGCGCGCAGGCGGGCGGGCAGCGGCAGCGGCTCGCCCTGGCCCGGGTCGGCGACGCCGCCGGCCGCCGCCCTGGCCAGGTCGAGGGCGAACCCCGGATTGCCGCCGCTGGTCCGGTGGATCTCGGGCAGCGCCCGGCCCGGCACCCCCACCACCCCGTGCCGGTCGAGCAGCTCCGCGAGCCACCCGAACTCCAGCGGCGGCACCGGAAGTTCCTCGGCCGGCTGCGGCAACGCGCGTAGCAGCGGGGTGGTCTCGCCTCCGGTGAGCTCGGTGCGGACGGTGGCCACCACGCCGATCGGCAGCCGGCGCACCCGGCGGGCGGCGAAGGCCAGCAGCTCGGCGCTCGGCCGGTCGAGCCACTGTAGGTCGTCGATGGCGAGCAACACCGGCCTGCCGGGCCCGGCCAGCGCCCGCAGCAGCGACAACACCGCCAGCCGGAGCGCGAGTTCGCCCTGCCGCAGGTGGACGGCCGCCGGCCCGCCGGTGAGCGCCGCCTCCAGCGCGGCGCGCTGCGCGGCCGGCAGCGCCTGGACCGCGGCGAGGCCGAACTCGTCCAGCTGGTCGTGGAGATCGATCAGCGCCAGGAACGGCAGCGCCGACTCGGCGCGCGCCGGCGAGCAGCGCAGCACCAGCGCGCCGTTCCGCTCCGCGCGGTCGACCAGCGCGTCGAGCACCGTGGATCTGCCGATGCCGACCGGCCCGGTCAGCAGCAGCCCACCGCCGCCGCGCAGCCGGTCACCGGCCCGCGCCAGCAGGCCGGCCCGGCCGACCACGGGGCCGCGAGGTTCACGTGGGGGACGGCCGTCCGCTATGCCAAGCACCGATCAATACTGAGCGAACCACCGGCCGGCGCTCAACACGACCCATCCGACATCACGCGACCTTCACGAGCGGAAGATCGCATGGCGGTCAGCCGTAGTAGCCCGCTACCGGCACCCGGGCCTCGTCGAAGAGCGCCGGGCCCACCAGGGGCACGGCGGGGAAGCCGACACCGGGCGGCTTCAGCCCGGTCAACTGCTCGGTGGCCAGCGCGAACACCACCCGGCCGAGGCCCGACCTGGCGAGGGCGCCGGCGCACATCCCGCAGGGCTCGCAGCTGGTGTACATGGTGGTGCCGGCCGCGGTCTCCGGCGTCAACTCGCGCGCCGCCCAGCGGGCCAGCTTCAGCTCCGGATGGGCCGTGATGTCGTGGTCGGTGACGCTGGAGTTGCGCTCCTCGGCCAGCACCCGGCCGTCCGGGCCGAGCAGCAGCGAGCCGAACGGCGGGTTGCCGCCGGCGCGTGCCTCGGCGGCCAACTCGATCGCCCGGCGGAGCAGCCGCTCGTCGTCCTGGGTCATGTCCACTCCGCTCCGCTCGGTGCCCGGCCCGACGTCGGGTACCGGCACGCCTGTTCGCACCCGTCGAGGCTATCCAGCGGCCAGGCCGCTCCGGAAGGCAGATCCCCCGGCATCCGGCGCCAACTACCGTGGATCTCCCGGTATTGTCGTCGGATGGCCGTGAATCTCGACGCCACCGACTGGGCCATCCTCGCCGAGCTCCAGCGCGACGGCCGGATCCCGCTGACCGAGCTGGGCCGCCGGGTGAGCCTCAGCGCCTCCGCCACCACCGAGCGGGTCAAGCGCCTGGAGGCGCTGGGCGTGGTCACCGGCTACCACGCCACCGTGGACCTGGGGCGGGCCGGCTTCCCGTTGCTGGCCGTGATCCGCCTCAAGTACCCGGGCAGCGGGCACCAGCCCCTGCACCGGCTGCTGGCCGAGCGCCCCGAGATCCTGGAGTGCCTGCGCACCACGGGCGACGACTGCTACCTGCTCAGGGTCGCCGTCGCCTCGATGGCCCACCTGGAGCAGGTCGCGGACGCGCTGGCCCGGTTCGGCAGCGTCACCACCAACCTCGTCTACAGCCAGCCGCTCCCCTTCCGCGGCCCCACCGGACCGGCCGCGTTCGCGGAGGGCGGAGGGCCGGGTGGCTCCCCTCCAGGCGCCGCGTTCCTACCCTGAGGAGATGAGCGACGACGCCCCGGAGCGGGTCACAGAGCGGGTCACAGAGCGGGTCACAGAGCAGGTCACGGAACAGGCCGGGCCGCGGCCGGCCCGGGTCCTCCCGATGACGCCGCGCGCGCCTCGAACCAGGGAGCCGCTGTGGCGGCACCTGATCGGCGAGGTGCTGCGCCACGAGCGGCTGGCCCAGGAGCGCACCCTCAAGGAGGTGTCGGAGGAGGCCAGGATCTCCATGCCGTACCTCTCCGAGCTGGAGCGCGGCCGGAAGGAGGCGTCGTCCGAGGTCCTGGCGGCGGTCGCCCGCGCCCTCGGGCTGAGCCTCGCCCAGCTGCTGGCCCGCGCCCACGGCCGGCTCGCGCCGCCGGCCCCCTCGACCACGTCCGTCACCTCGCTCGCCGCGCGCCGCCGCCCCGGGCCCGTCGCGCCGCACGACGGCCGGCTCAGCCTGGCGGCCTGAGCCTGGCGGCCCGAGCCGGCCGCCGCGGACCCGGCTAGGCCACCGGCGCCCGCCGGGTCAGCACCTGGTCCGCGAGGCCGTAGGCCACCGCCTCCCGCGCCGTGAACACCTTCTCGCGGTCCATGTCGGCCCGCAGCGTGGCGACGTCGTGCGGGGTGTGCCTGGCCAGCACCTCCTCGACCTGGGCCCGGATCCTGACCATCTCCTTGGCCTCCAGGCTGAGATCGGAGACCGTGCCCTGCCGCCCCCGGCTGGCCGGCTGGCCGAGCAGCACCCTGGCGTGCTCCAACACCACCCGGCGCCCCGGGTCGCCGCCGGCCAGCAGCACGGCGGCCGTCGAGGCGGCCTGGCCGACGCAGATGGTGGAGATCGGCGCGCTGACGTAGGTCATCGTGTCGTAGATGGCCATCAGCGAGGTGTAGGAGCCGCCCGGGGAGTTGAGGTAGATCGAGATCTCGCGGTCCGGGCTCGCCGACTCCAGGTGGATCAGCTGCGCGATGACGACGTTGGCGACGCCGTCGTCGATCTCGGTGCCGAGGAAGATGACCCGCTCGGAGAGCAGCCGGCTGTAGATGTCGTACGCCCGCTCGCCGTTCGGGGTGCGCTCCACCACGGTGGGGATCGTGTACTGGCCCATGGTCTAGAACCCCGTCCTTCGCTGGGTGCCGGCCGGTCGGACGTCGTCGAGCGAGGCCAGCACGTGGTCGACCAGCCCGTACTCCCTGGCCTCCTCGGCCGTGAACCAGCGGTCGCGGTCGCCGTCCCGGGAGATGGCCTCCGGCGACTGGCCGCTGTGCTCGGCGGTGATCCGCTCGATGGTCCGCTTGGTGTGCTCCAGGTTCTCGGCCTGGATCTCGATGTCCGCCGTGGTCCCGCCGACGCCGGCGGACGGCTGGTGCATCATGACGCGGGCGTTGGGCAGCGCGTAGCGCTTGCCCGCCGAGCCCACGGTGAGCAGGAACTGGCCCATGCTGCCGGCGAACCCCATGGCGAGGGTGGCGACGTCGTTGGGGATCAGCCGCATGGTGTCGTAGATGGCGAGCCCGGCGTGTACCGAGCCGCCCGGGCTGTTGATGTAGAGGCTGATGTCGGCCCTGGCGTTCTCGGCCGAGAGCAGCAGCAGTTGGGCGCAGATCCGGTTCGCCGAGACCTCGTCGACCTGGGTCCCGAGGAACACGATCCGCTGGGAGAGCAGCCGGGCCGCCAGATGGTCGTCGAACCGGCTGGGCGGCGTGTCGCCGTCCGCCGCGCGGACGGGCATGGGCACGGGTGGTGTCATCGGTCCTCCCTCTCGGAGGTTGTCGGGTTCCCTCCACCCTGGGGCGCCGGGCCCCCGCGCGGCAGGGATCTCGGCTGGCGGCAGATCTCCTGTCGGCAGAACCGCCGGAGCCGCCGTCACCACCACGGCCTTCGCGGACACCTCCGCCGCCGCACGTGAGGGTTCGGCCGCCTCGGCCTCCGCCGACCAGCAGTGCTTCGAGCCCACCCACCCCTTCGGCTTCCCGCAGCCGGAGGACACCTCGACGTTCTTCGCGATGATCGAGATCCCGCAGGACAGCATCACCAAGTACGAGGTCGACGTGGAGACCGGCCAGCTCATCGTCGACCGCTTCCAGTCGATGCCGGTGGCCTACCCGGGCAACTACGGCTCGATCCCGCGGTCCCAGGGCGGCGACGGCGACCCGCTCGACGTGCTGGTGCTCACGCGCGAGCCACTGCACCCCGGCGTCCAGATCGAGGTCAGGCCGCCGCCGTCCGACCGCTTACGCGAACGACGTTCGATGGTTAGCGTCCCCCGGGTGCCGCCCACCACCAGGAACGGAACCCGTCGATACGGAGGACGACCGTGAGAAGCCGTTCGCAAGGGGTCTTAGCGGCCCTGACCACTCTGTTGATCACCCTGGCGCTGGCGGTCACCTCGACCGCCGCCCGCGCCGACACCGACGCCGGCACCGGGGCAGAACCCGGTGCCGGCGTCGGCGTGACCTCGGCCCAGTCCACGGTCGCGGCCATGCAGCCCGGCTGGAACCTGGGCAACACCCTCGACTCCACCGGCTCGGACGAGACCTCCTGGGGCAACCCGCGGGTCACCAGGGAGCTGCTGCGCTCGATCCGGGCGCAGGGCTTCAACAGCGTCCGGATCCCGGTGACCTGGAGCCAGCACCAGGGCGCCGCGCCCTCCTACACCATCGAGGCGGCGTACCTGGCCCGGGTGAAGGAGGTCGTGGACTGGGCGGTGGCCGAGGGGCTCTACGTCCTGGTCAACGTCCACCACGACTCGTGGCAGTGGGTGATGAACCTGCCCACCCAGCACGACGCGGTGCTCGCCCGCTACAGTGCCACCTGGACGCAGATCGCGAACACCTTCCGCGGCTCGTCCGACCGGGTCCTCTTCGAGAGCATCAACGAGCCGTACTTCGAGGGCAGTTCGGGAGACGCGCAGAACGCCCAGCTGCTGCACGAGCTGAACAGCACCTTCCACGGAATCGTCCGGCGGTCCGGCGGCGGCAACGCCACCCGCGTCCTCGTGCTGCCCACCCTGCGCACCAACGCGGACCAGGCCAGGCTCGACGAGCTGACCAGCACCTTCACCGCCCTGAACGACCCCAACCTGGTCGCGACGGTGCACTTCTACGGCTTCTGGCCGTTCAGCGTGAACGTCGCCGGCTACACCCGCTTCGACGCGGAGACCCAACGCGACCTGACCGACACCTTCGACCGGGTGTACAACACGTTCACCGCCCGCGGCATCCCGGTGATCCTCGGCGAGTACGGGCTGCTCGGCTTCGACCGCCACACCGGCGTCATCGAGCAGGGCGAGAAACTGAAGTTCTTCGAGTTCCTCGGCAACTACGCGCGCTCCCGCCAGCTCACCACGATGCTGTGGGACAACGGCCAGCACTTCAACCGCACCACGCTCCAGTGGAACGACCCGGCCCTGTTCCGGCAGATCAGGTCGAGCTGGACGACCGCCTCGTCCACCGCGGCGACCGACCAGGTCTTCGTGCGCCGCGGCCAGAACCCGGCCGCCGCGACGATCGCCCTCAACCTCAACGGCAACAGCCTGAGTTCGGTCTTCCACGGCTCGACGCAGCTGGTGCGGGGCACCGACTACACGGTCAGCGGCGACCGGCTCACCCTCGCCGGCCCCACCCTGGCCCGGCTCACCGCCTCCCAGCGGTACGGCGTCAACGCCGTGCTCTCCGCCCGCTTCTCGCGCGGCGTGCCGTGGGAGCTGAACGTGATCGTCGCCGACCCGCCGACGCTGCGGGCCGCCACCGGCACCACCAACGGGCTGACCGTGCCGACCGCCTTCAACGGCGACCAACTCGCCACCATGGAGGCCGTCTACCCGGACGGTTCCTTCGCCGGGCCGCACAACTGGACCTCGTACAAGGAGTTCGGCGCGGCCTTCTCGCCGAACTACGCGAGCGGCGACATCACCCTGCCGAGCGCGTTCTTCGCCGAGGTCCGCGACAACTCCACGGTCACCCTGACCTTCCACTTCTGGAGCGGCACCACCGTCCGCTACACCCTCACCAGGACCGGCTCCACGGTCACCGGCGCGCCGGCGTAACGACCGGGGAGACGACCCGCGTAACGACCCGCGTCGCTATGACCGCTCGGCCGGCTGGGTGGCGGCGGCGTGCAGGTCGATCATGGTCCGCACCGGCGGCGGCAGCCAGGCGTCGACGGTGGCGGCCCACGGGTTGGCCAGCCGCTCCATGATCTCCGGCACGGTCGGCCGGGCGGCGGGATCGGGTGCCAGGCAGCCCTGGACGAGATCCCGCAGCCCGGCCGGCAGCATGCCGAGGGCCGCCTCGACCGGCTGCCCGTCGAGCAGCGCCGCGAGGCCGCCGGCGTGGCACAGCACCATGCCGTAGGCGTACACGTCGGTGGCCGGCGTGACCGCGCCGCCGGTCAGCTGCTCGGGGGCCAGGAACCCCGGCGTGCCGACGACGTGCCCGGTGCGGGTCAGCGCGGTGGCGTCGGCGGTGCGGGCGATGCCGAAGTCGATGACCCGGGGGCCGCCCTCGGAGACGATGATGTTGCTCGGCTTGAGGTCGCGGTGGATGATCCCGCAGCCGTGGATGCCGTGCAGCGCCTCCGCGACGCCGCCCGCGATCATGTACAGGGTGGGCGCGGGCAGCGCGCCCTGCCGGCTGATCACGAACTGGAGCGAGGGTCCTGGGATGTACTCGGTGGCCAGCCACGGCGGGTCGCCAGCCGGGTCCGCGTCCACCACGGCCGCGGTGCGCACGCCGCCCACCCGCCTGGCCGTGTCGATCTCCCGGGCGAACCGCCGCCGGAACGCCTCGTCGGCCACGAACCGGCCCTGGATCACCTTGATCGCCGCCAGCCGCCGGTCCTCCGAGCGCCCGAGGAACACCGTCCCCATGCCGCCCTCGCCGAGCCGCGCGACCAGTTCGTAGCTGCCGACCCGGCGCGGGTCGCCGTGCTCCAGCGGCCACTGCCCGGTCTCCACGGGGGCCGGCGCCTGGGCGGGCCCGGCCGCGCGCCCGGCCGTCGGACCGACGTCGTCCGGGTCGACGAGGATCCGGTCGATCCGCACGCCCCAGCCCGCCGCCGTCGCGCTCAACGCCTCGTGCAGCGTGGTGCCGATCTCGGTGCGCGACCCCAACGCCTGCTCACGGTCCAGCGAACCGATGTGCGCCCGCACCGAGTTGTGGACCTGCCGCTCCAACGCCTGCTCGTGGTCGGCGACGTCGTACACCGCCTGGTGCGGGTCGAAGACCTGGACGTAGAGCGTGATGTCGATGCTCAGCTGGCCCCCGTCCCTGGTGGCCACCGGCGCCGAGGTCGTCCGCACCACCCGCAGCCGGGTCTCGACGCGGTGCGCGACCTTCTCGGCCCAGGGGATGACCAGGTTCCAGCCCGGCTTCAGCGTGCGGTGGTAGCGGCCGAACCGCTCGACGAGGAACACCTGCCCGGTGGGGACCGACTTGGCCGCCATGACCCCCAGCACGATGAGCAGCGGCAGACCGACGATGTTGGCGATCACCGTGAGAACTAGATCCAAGGCCACTCCTCGGCCGGGGGGCTGTGCACGACAAGACGCTGTGCCCGACATGACGACGTGGCCAAGACTACGGTTCGCCCCGACCCCACCCGTCACCCCAACAGCCTTTCGTGTCAGAGCAGTTGCTTGTCAATTCCGGCGGGACGAGAGGTACGGCTGGCTGTAGTACGAACTGGGGAGCTGAGGGGCTCGGCGGCGCCGACCGCGCTCACTAGCGTCGATCACGACAGCCCACCGCCCCATCGGGAGCCCGAGATGACGACCGACCCCTACCGCCTCACCACCGACGCCGCGCCCGCCGCGCCCGCCGCGCCGGCCGACGACCGCTCCGGGGTGCTGCCGGCGCTGCTCTGGCTGGCGCTGGTGGTCAGCGCGGCCGGCAACACGGTCGGCTCGCTGGTCGGCGCCCCGATGCTCGTCAACCTCGCCACCGGGGCGGTCACCGTGCTCAGCGGCGCGGCCCTCGTCGTCCGCCGCGTGCGGTCGCGCCGGTGAGCGCCGTCGTCACCGACACGGTGGCCGCCATCGCGCTGACCCACGTCGGGAAGACCTATCAGGGCGGGGTGCGGGCGCTGGACGACGTGTCGCTCACCGTGGAACGCGGCACCTTCCTCGCCGTGATGGGCCCCTCCGGCTCCGGCAAGAGCACGCTGATGCACTGCGCCGCCGGGCTCGACGTCCCCAGCGAGGGCTCCATCGCCATCGACGGGCACGAGATCGGGAGGCTCGACGAGACCCGGCGGACCGAACTGCGCAGGGAGCGCGTCGGGTTCGTCTTCCAGTCCTACAACCTGGTGCCGTCGCTCAGCGTCGCGGACAACATCACGCTGCCGCTGCGGCTGGCCGGCCGGGCCCCCGACCGCGACTGGGTGAACACGCTGGTCGAGCGGGTCGGCCTCGCCGGCCGGCTGGCGCACCGCCCGGCCGAGCTCTCCGGCGGGCAGCAGCAACGCGCCGCCATCGTCCGGGCGTTGGTGGCCAGGCCGGCCGTCGTCTTCGCCGACGAGCCGACCGGCGCCCTCGACCTGCGCACCGCACACGAGGTGCTCGACCTGCTGCGCGACCTCGTCGACGAGCTTGGCCAGACCGTCGTGATGGTCACCCACGACCCGGGCGCCGCCGCCCGGGCACACCGGGTCCTGGTGATGGCCGACGGCCGGGTGGTGGACACCCTCGACCGGCCCACCCCGGCCGAACTCGCCGACCGCCTCGTCACGCTGGGAGGGAAGTAGCCGTGCTGCGTCTCGCGGTGGACATGGCCAGGCGCCGGCTCAGCGCGCTGCTCGCGGTGGCCTGCGCGGTGCTCGGCGGCGCCGCGCTGATCACCGGCACCGGGGTGCTGGCCGAGTCCGGGCTCCGCTCCCACCTGCCCGCCGGCCGGCTCGGCGGCGTCGACGTCGTGGTCGCCGCCGACCAGACGTTCGCCCTCCCGGGCGGCGGCCCGCCGCTGGCGCTGCCCGAGCGCGGCCGGGTGCCGGCCGAACTCGTCGGCCGCCTCGCCGACCTGCCAGGCGTCACCGCGGCCGTCGGCGACCTCGGCTTCCCCGCCGCCGTCCTCGACGACCAGGGCCGACCGGTGGCGACCGCCGACCCGCGCACCGCGGGCCACGGCTGGGCGTCCACCGGCCTGATCGACGACCCGGCCGTCGAGGGTGCGCCGCCGGCCGGCGCGGGCGAGGTCGCGCTCGACGCCTCCCTCGCCGCCGCCGCGGGCGTCGGCCCTGGCGACACCGTCCGGCTGGTGGCCGCCGGCCGCACCGCGGAACACCGCGTGAGCGCCGTGGTCGACGCGCCGGGCGCCGGCATCCTCTTCGCCGACCGGACCGCCGCCGAACTGGCCGACCGCGCCGGCACCCTCGACCTGATCGGCCTGCGCACCGAGCCGGGCCGGGCCGGCGCGGTCGCCGACGCCGTCCGCGCCGAACTCGCCACCGCCACCGCCACCGCCACCGACGGGGCCGGGGCCGGGGCCGGTGACCTCACCGTGGCCACCGGCGCGGACCGCGGCGACCTCGCCGCGCCCGACACGGCCGCCGCCCGCCCACTGCTCGTGGTGCTCGCCGGCTCGCTCGGCGGCGTCATCCTGCTGGTCACCGGCTTCGCCATGGCCGGGGCGCTGACCGTCTCCGTCGCCGGCCAGCGCCGCGACCTCGCCCTGATGCGGGCCGTCGGGGCGACCCCCAAACAGATCCGCCACCTCGCCGCCACCCAGGCCGGCGTGATCGCCGCCGCGGCCGCCGTGCCGGGGATCGCCCTCGGCTACCCGCTGGCCGAGCGGTTCCGCGCCGAGCTCGCCGACCGCGGCATGCTCCCCGACGCCCTGCCGCTCACCCTCAGCCCGCTCCCCGCGCTGTGCACGCTCCTCCTGGTGGGCCTCGTCGTCCAGGTGTCGGCCAGGGGCGCGTCCTGGCGCGCCTCCAGGATGCCGGCCACCGAGGCGGTCGCCGAGTCGCGCGTCGAACCCCGCACCCCGTCGCGCGTCCGCACCGGCGCGGGACTGCTGGTGATCGCCGCCGCCACCACCCTGTCCGTGGGGCCGCTGTTCGCCAGGGACGTGCTCGGCGCGGCCGCCACCTCGATGGCCGGCGTCATCGGCGCGATCGGCCTGGCCATGGCCGGGCCAGCCCTGGTCGGGCGCGCCAGCGAGACCCTCGCCAGGCGGCTGCCGCCCCGCGTCTCGGCCCCCACCTGGCTGGCCGCGGCCAACGTCCGCGGCTACGCCCTGCGGCTGGCCGGCGTCGTCAGCACCCTCGCGATGGCCGTCGCCTTCGTCCTCACCTACGCCCTCGCCCAGACCACCGTGCTGGCCGCCACCGACCGCGACGCCGACGCCGGCACCCTGGCCCAACACCGGGTCGGCGCGCCGGCGCTCGGCGGGCTCCCGCCCGACGTGCTCTCCGCCGTCCAGGCCACCCCCGGGGTCCTGGCCGCGGCCCCGGTCGACACCACCACCGTGCTCTGGCCCTACCGGCTGTTCGGCGAGACCGAGGTCGACTCCCAGTCGGCGCTGGTCCTCACCCCGGACGCGCCGGCCGTCCTCGACCTCGACGTGCGCTCGGGCGACCTGGCCGACCTCACCGGCGACACCGTCGCCGTCAGCGAGGACGTCGCCCGCACCCGAGGCGCCGGGATCGGCGACCGGATCGACCTGATCCTCGGCGACGGCACGCCCGTCGACCCCGTCGTCGTCGCCCGCTACGGCCGTGGCCTCGGCTTCGGCCCGGTGGTGATCTCCCGCGACCTGGCCGCGGGACACACCACCACGGACCTCGCCCAGAGCCTGCTCGTCCGCACCGAGGACGACCGCGCGCTCGCCGAACTCGTCGGCGCCCGCGCCGGCCTGAGCCTCGAACCCACCGCCCTCGACGCCGGCGCCGAGGCCCCGCCGGAGGTCTGGCTCAACCTGGCCGTGGTCCTGGTCCTCCTCGGCTACCTGCTGCTCAGCATCGCCAACAAGCTCACCGCCACCACCGCCCAGCGGCGCGAGGAGATCGCCGCGCTCCGCCTGATCGGCACCACCCCACGGCAGATCCTCGCCATGATGCGCCGCGAGGCCGCCCTGATCACCGTGGCCGCCCTCGCGACCGGGCTGGCGCTCTCCGCCGTCCCGCTCGCCCTCCTCGGCGTGGGCTTCCTCGACCACCCCTGGCCGGCCGGGCCCTGGTGGCTGCTGCCGGCGACCGTCCTCACGGTCGCGGCGATCGCCTTCCTCACCACCGAACTCCCCACCCGCCAGGCCCTCCGCGTCCCGCCGGCCGAGGCCCTGGCCAGCCGGGACTAGCCGGTACCGGCCGGGGCCTCGGCGGGCGGCGACCCTGGCGGCGCGGTCATTCGGCCATGGTCTTCGCGCCGTCCAGGGACTCGCGGATGATGTCGGCGTGGCCGGCGTGCTGGGAGGTCTCGGCGATGATGTGCAGCAGCACGCGCCGGGCCGACCAGCGGGCGTCCGGGGCGAACCAGGGGGCCTTCGGCAGCGGGTGGCTGACGTCCAGGTCGGGGAGGGAGCCGACCAGTTCGTCGGTGCGGCGGGCCGTCTCCTCGTAGTCGGCGAGCACGCCGGCCAGGGTCTCGCCGGGCAGCAGCTGGAACTCCTCGGCCAGCCGGGCCCAGTCGGTCTCGGTCAACGTCGCGAAGTCGGGCATGGCCGAGGGGCCCTCCACGATGAACGACGCCCAGGCCCGCTCGGTCGCGGAGACGTGCTTGATCAGGCCGCCCAGGTACAGCGCGCTGACGGTGGTGCGCCGCGTCGCCTGCTCGTCGGTGAGGCCGCGGACCGTGTGGCGCAGGAAGTACCGGTGCTTGGCCAGCGACTCCAGCAGGTCGGCGCGCTCACCGACGGGGGTGGTGGGGTCCTGAACGGTCATGAAGTGTCTCCGCCTCACGTGTCGCCGGTCGCCGGGTTGGTCGGTCGGCCTGTCGACGACGACACTAGGCGCCATTCCGGTCAGGATCGGTCCGGAATGGCGGGCGAGGTGCGCGACCGGTTCAGCGGCGACCCCGGCCGCCGCCCCTGGCGCCCTTGCCCGAGCCGCGCCGAGGGCCCCTGCCCTGCGGCTGCCCCTTCGCCTTCGCCCGCACCTGGGCCGCGGCCTTCGCCGCCGCCTTGGCCTTCGCGGTCGGCTTCGCCTTCGGCGCGGCCGGCTCGCCCCGCGAGCTGTTGGCCGTCCGGCCCCTGACGATCCCGATGAACCGCTCCATCAGCTCGGTGGTCCCGTCCTCCCGCCACGCCAGACCGACGCGCGACTCGGGCGCCCCGGTGACGGGCCGGTAGGTGAGGTCCTTGCGGTGGTGGAGCCTGGCCAGCGACTGCGGGACGACGAGCACGCCGACGCCCGCCGCGACCAGCTCGATCGCGTCCGCCGTGCTGGCGGGCCGCTCGTTCGCCGGCCGCCCCGGCGGCCGCTCCCAGTCGAGGGTGTCGTCGAGCGGCCAGAGCACCAGCTCGTCCGCGAGGTCGTCCGTCGTCACCTCGTCGACCGCCGCCACCACGTGGTCCTTCGGGACCACGACCACCGTCGTCTCGGTGTAGAGCGGGATCACGCTCAGGTCGGTGCGGTCGACCGGCAGCCGCAGGAACACGGCGTCGGCCTCGCCGCCCCGCACCGCCCCGGCCGCCTCGGCGGCCGGCACCCCGGCCAGGCGCAGCGGGACGTCCGGCTGCCGCTCGCCCCAGATCCGCGCCCACTTGCCCGGCGTCACGCCCGGCACAAAGCCGAGCCGGAACGAGGTGGCCCCTTCCGGGACCTGGCCCGCCGCCGAGTCCGCTTCCTGGGCCGCTGCCGAGTCCGAGTCCGTCACGTCGCCAGGCTATCCGGTCGTGGTCGGCGGGCCGGCGGGCGCTCGTTACCCTTGGCGGCATGAGCTCGAACCGGACCGCCCAGACGATGAAGCCCGCCACCGCGGCGAAGAAGCTGGGTGTGTACCTCCCGGCGACCCCCACCGAGTTCCAGGAGGGCGTCGTCTCGCGCACCGAGCTGAACGCCCTGCAGGCCGACCCGCCCCAGTGGCTCAGCGACCTGCGCCGCGACGGCCCGCACCCGCGCCCGGTGGTCGCGGCCAGGCTCGGCGTCTCCATCGCGGGCCTGGCGCGCGGCGGGGTCACGGACGCCCTGACCACCGAGCAGATCGACGCGCTGCGCGGCGCCCCGCCCGAGTGGCTCGAGCGGGAGCGCGAGACGCAGGCCGGGGTGCGGAAGGAGGCGGCCCGGGTCCGGGAGCAGCAGGCGGCGCGGGCCGAGGAGCCGCCGCGCGAGCCGCGGCGCCCCTGACCCCACCGTGGGCACCTCGCGCGACGACCGGGAGACCCGCACGCTGCCGGCCCTCCCGCCCGCCGTGGTCGAGGTCCCGTTCGGCATCACCTGCTACGACGAGGTCGTCGCCCACGACACCACCTGGAACGCCCACTCCCACCCCTGGCACGAGCTGCTGTGGAACCAGCGCGGCGCGTCGACCGCCGTGGTGGAGACCCGGGTGTGGACCATCACCCCGACCGTGGGCCTGTGGATGCCCGCCGGCGTGCTGCACTCCGGCTCGGCGGCGGCCGGCACCTGGTTCCGGGCCAGCTTCTTCGGCCTCGGCGGCGCCGGCACCATCTCCGAGACGCCCGTCGCCGTCGAGATCACCCCGCTGCTCAGGCTGCTGTTGGAGCGGCTCGGCGAGCCCGCGCTCTCCGCGGCGTCCCGTTCGGTGACCGAGGCCATGGTGCTCGACGTGCTCGCGCCCTCGCCGCGCGAGCTGCTGTACGACGTGCCGGTCTCCGCGCTGCTGCGGCCGATCGCCGAGGCCGTCCGCCGGGACCCGCGCGACCAGCGGACGTTGGCCAACTGGTCGGCCGAGCTGGGGGTGAGCCCGCGCACCATCACCCGGGCCTTCAACGCCGAGACCGGCACCAGCTTCGCCCGCTGGGTTGCCGCGGTGCGCGCCCAGCGCGCCGTCGAACTGCTGACCCGCGGCTGGGAGGTCGAGGCCGTCGCCGAGACGGTCGGCTACCGGTCGGCGAGCGCGTTCGGCGCCGCCTTCCGGCGCACCACCGGGCTCACCCCGGGGGCGTTCCGGGCCCGTTAGCGCCCGGTTCGCTGTCCCGATCGCTACAGCGGGTGTCCCGAAAGGGCGATTGCGACACTTCGCCCCTCTCTCCTGGAGTGCTAAGGCAAGCCTTACCTAATTCGCTTGCGCCCTGACGGTGCACCGCTCCACGACCGCGTTCCGCGACCCATGCGTGTGAGGTCCGGCACCAACGACCGGAAGTGGAGAACGGATTGATGCGCCCCCATCGCGTACCGCTGCTCGCCGTGGCCGCGGCCCTCGTCGGGCTCACCGCCTGCGGCGGCTCCTCGGACGACCAGGCCGGCCAGGACGGCAACGGCGACACCGAGGCGAACGCCGGCTCCGGCGGGTTCCCGGTCACCATCGAGCACGCCTTCGGGGAGACCACCGTCGAGTCGAGACCGGAGCGCGTCGCCACCGTCAACTGGGCCAACCACGAGGTGCCGCTGGCCCTCGGCGTGGTCCCGGTCGGCATGGCCGCCGCCAACTTCGGCGACGACGACGGCGACGGCGTGCTGCCCTGGGTCACCGAACGGCTCGACGAACTGGACGCCGAGACCCCGGTGCTGTTCGACGAGACCGACGGCGTCGACTTCGAGGCCGTGGCCGACACCCGGCCCGACGTGATCCTGGCCTCCTATTCGGGCCTCACCCAGCAGGACTACGACACGCTCAGCGAGATCGCGCCCGTCGTCGCCTACCCGGAGGCCGCCTGGGCCACCCCGTGGCGCGAGATCATCCGTCTCAACAGCCAGGCCATCGGGCTCGGCGACGAGGGCGAGGCGCTGATCGGCGACATCGAGGGCGAGATCGCCGAGACCGTCGCCAGGTACCCGCAACTGGAGGGCAGGTCGGCGATGTTCATGACGCACGTCGACCCCAACGACGTCAGCCAGGTCGGCTTCTACACGACGCACGACACCAGGACGCTGTTCTTCGAGGACCTGGGCCTCACCACCCCGGACAGCATCGCCTCGGCCTCCGCCGAGACCGACCAGTTCGCCCTCACCCGCAGCGCCGAGCAGGTCGACCTCTTCGACGACGTCGACATCATCACCGGCTACGGCGACGAGACCGGCGAGCTGCTCGACATCCTGGAGAACGACCCGCTGCTGTCCAGGATTCCCGCCGTCGAGCGCGGCTCGATCTACCTGCTGCCCGGCTCCACCCCGCTCGGCACCGCCGCCAACCCCACCCCGCTGTCCATCTCGTGGGTGCTCGAGGACTACGTGGCGGCGCTCGCCGAGGCCGCGGACCAGGTCAGGTGACCGACGTCGGGACCCGACCCGCGCCGGACGCCGCCACTCTGGTGCGGCGTCCGGCGCGCGTCCGGCTGCTCTGGCTGCTGGCCGTCGTCCTGGCGCTGGCCGCGATCATGCTGGCGTCCGTCGCGTTCGGCTCGCGCACCGTGCCGTGGGGCGACGTCTGGGCGGCGCTCGGCGGCGCCGACGAGTCCCTCGAACAGGCCGCCGTCACCAAGCGGATCCCGCGCACCGTGCTCGCCGTGACCGTCGGCGCCGCGCTCGGCCTGGCCGGCGGCGTGATGCAGGGCGTGACGCGCAACCCGCTGGCCGACCCCGGGATCCTCGGCGTCAACATGGGCGCCTCGCTCGCCGTCGTCACGGCCGTCGCCTACTTCGGGCTCACCTCGCCCACCGGCTACGTCTGGGTCGCGCTCGCCGGGGCGGCCGCCTCGGCCGCCTTCGTCTACACCATCGGCTCCCTCGGACGCGGCGGCGCCACCCCGCTCAAGCTGGCGCTCGCCGGCGCCGCCACCTCGGCGGCCTTCGCCTCGCTGGTCAGCGCCGTGGTGCTGCCCCGCAATGACATCGCCGGCAGCTTCCGGCTCTGGCAGATCGGCGGCGTGGGCGGCGCCTCCTTCGAACGCGTCGGCCAGGTGCTGCCGTTCCTCGCCTTCGGCTTCGCCGTCAGCCTGCTGTCGGCACGGGCGCTCAACTCGCTCGCCCTCGGCGACGAACTCGCCGCCGGGCTCGGCGAACGCGTCGCCGTGGCCCGCGCCACCGCCGCCGTCGGCGCCATCGTGCTGTGCGGCGCCTCGACGGCCGTCGCGGGACCGATCGCCTTCGTCGGCCTCGTCGTCCCGCACGCCTGCCGGCTGCTGGTCGGCGTCGACCACCGCTGGCTGCTGCCGTTCTGCGCGCTGGGCGGCGCGGCGCTGCTCACCGCGGCCGACGTGGTGGGGCGGGTGGTGGCCCGCCCGGCCGAGGTCGACGTGGGCATCGTGACGGCGCTGATCGGCGCCCCGTTCTTCATCCACATCGTCCGCCGTCAGAAGGTCCGTGCCCTGTGAGCGCTCCCGCCGTCGCCGAGCCCTCGCCCGTGCTGGCGGCCGTCACCCGCGGCCGGGCCAGGCGCGCCACCCGACGCAGGCTCGTCGTGCTGACGCTGGTGCTGCTCGTCCTCGCCGCGTTCGCCGCGACCCTGGTCCTCGGGCAGACGTACTACCCGCCAGGCGACGTGCTCCGGGTGATCCTCGGCGAGCAGGTGCCAGGCGCGTCCTTCACGGTCGGCCGGCTCCGGCTGCCGCGCGCGGTGCTCGCCGTGGTGGCCGGCCTGAGCTTCGGCATGGCAGGCGTCACCTTCCAGACGATGCTCCGCAACCCGCTCGCCAGCCCGGACATCATCGGGATCAGCTCGGGCGCCAGCGCGGCCGCGGCCATCGCCATCGTCACGCTCTCCCTCGACGAGACGCGGGTCTCCGTCCTCGCCATCGCCGCCGGGCTCGGCGTCGCGCTGCTCGTCTACACCCTGGCCTTCCGGGACGGCGTCGCCAGCACCCGGCTGATCCTGATCGGCATCGGGATCGCCGCCATGCTCGACAGCGTCACCGCCTACGTGCTCTCCGGGGCCGCCGAGTGGGACCTCCAGGAGGCGACGCGCTGGCTCACCGGCAGCCTCAACGGCGTCGCCTGGGAGGAGACCGTGCCCGCCCTCCTCGCGCTGCTGGTGCTCGCCCCCGTGCTGCTGGCGCGGGCCCGCGACCTCTCCGCCCTGCAACTGGGAGACGACACCGCCGCCGCCCTCGGGGTGCGGGTCGAACGCACCCGCGTCACGCTGATCGTCGCCGCCGTCGGGCTGATCGCCTTCGCCACCGCGGCGGCCGGGCCGATCGCGTTCGTGGCGTTCCTCTCCGGACCCATCGCGGCCCGGCTCGTGGGGCCAGGCACCTCGCTGCTGCTGCCGGCCGGCCTGGTCGGCGCGCTGCTGGTGCTGGCCGCCGACTTCGTCGGGCAGTTCGCGTTCGACACCCGCTACCCGGTCGGCGTCGTCACCGGCGTCCTCGGGGCGCCCTACCTCGTGTACCTGATCATCCGCACCCACCGGTCGGGAGCCTCGATATGACCCCTTCGACCCCGTCGGCCCAGCCGTCCGCCGCGCACGCGCTCGCCGCCGAGAACCTCACCCTCGGCTACGGCGACCGCGTCGTCGTCTCCGCCCTCGACCTCACCGTGCCGCCCGGCGGGATCACGGCGATCGTCGGGGCCAACGCCTGCGGCAAGTCGACGCTGCTGCGCTCGATGTCCCGGCTGCTCGCGCCGCGCGCGGGGCGCGTCGTCCTGGACGGCAGGGCGGTACACCGGCTGCCGGCCAAGGAACTCGCCCGCACGCTCGGCCTGTTGCCGCAGTCCCCGGTGGCGCCCGAGGGCATCACCGTGCTGGACCTCGTCGGCCGCGGCCGCCACCCGCACCAGGGCGTCTTCTCCCGCTGGCACGAGCGGGACGACGCCGCCGTCGCGTCCGCCCTGGAGGCCACCGGGACGGCCGACCTCGCCGACCGCGCCGTCGACGAACTCTCCGGCGGCCAGCGGCAGCGGGTGTGGATCGCGATGGCGCTGGCCCAGCAGACCGACCTGCTGCTGCTCGACGAGCCGACCACCTTCCTCGACGTCAGCCACCAGGTCGAGGTCCTCGACCTGCTGACCGACCTCAACAGGACCCGCGGCACCACCATCGTGATGGTGCTGCACGACCTCAACCTCGCCGCCCGCTACGCCCACCACCTGGTCGCCCTGGCGGCGGGCCGGCTGCACGCCGCCGGCCCGCCGGCCGAAGTGCTGACGGAGGAGACGGTCCGCGCCGTCTTCGGCCTGGCGAGCCGCGTCATCGTGGACCCGGTCTCCGGCAGCCCACTGATGCTCCCGATCGGCCGCTACCACGCGACGTCGGCCGTCGCTCCGTGACGACGGCGGCTACTCGGGCCGGCTGACCCGCCGGCCCGCGCGCGGTCACGGAGGTACCAGTGCCGCACCGAATGTGGCGAGCGCGTAACTTTCCATCCTGCCCAGGCCGTTGAGTGCATACTCTCCTCCTCGTTCAGGAACGTTCGTCGAATCGTCCCGAGGGGAAATTCATGCGGAGGGCCATACGCCTCACCCTGCCCGTCGTCGCCGTCGCGGCCGCGCTCGTGCTGAGCGGCTGCAAGAGCGGCCGCGGCGGCTCGTCGTCCGGCGACAGCGGCGGCAGTGGCGGCAGCAGCTCCGGCGGCCAGCACGACGATGACGACGACATCGGCTTCGGCTCCGCCACCGGCGGCGGCACGTCCGGCGGCAGCGGCGGCAGGAACGACAACAACAACGCGCCCACCAACCGGCAGCTCGAGGGCGACTGGTACACCGGCGTCGACCCGTCAGCCGCCAACATCATGATCGAGTCCGGCGCGGTCACGTTCTACGAGGACCTCGACGTCGAGGGCGACGTCTGCGAGGGCACCGTCCGCGACGGCCGCCTGTCCCTCGCCAGCTGCGAGCAGTACGGCACCGAGACCTGGAACGACCGATCAGCCACCCTGGCCCTGGCCGGTGACGTGCTCCGCGTCACCTGGGCCTCCGGCACCACGATGGAGCTGCGGAACACCCAGACCCCCGGCAGCTTCAGCGACGCCGAACTGGCCCAGATCCGGGAGACCATCGACCGGCTGAACGGCATGTGAGGCGCCCCCGTCCGCGCCCCCGTCCGCGCCCCCGTCCGCGGCCCGGGCCGCCCCGACCACCGTGAGCACCCGCGCCGCGGCCCGGTCGGCCCCGGCCAGCAGCGGCGAAGGGACGCCGGGGGTCGCGCCGATGGCCGAGCCGGGCTGTAGGGCCTCCGCCGGGATGCCGAGCACGATCACCCGCTCGTCGGCCACGCCGTTCGCGGCCAGGAGGTGGAAGTCGACGGGCGTCACGTCCAGGGTCCCGCTGGACACCGCGGGCCCGTGCTCGCTCGACCAGCTGTGCAGCCGCGCCCGCCCCCGGCGCAGCAGCGCGTCGAGCAGCGGGTCGTCGGTGTCGGTCACCACCCCCTTGGACATCCGGGTCTCCACGAACGCGCGGGCCCGCACCGGCGCCGCCCGCCGCACCGCGGACCGGCCGACGAACGCGCCGTCCTCGTGCGTCACCGCCGTGTCCTCGCCGAGCAGTTCGAGCAGCCCGGCGTCGATCAGCGCCAGCACCCGCGCCGTGCGGTGCGGCGGCGGCCCGGACGCCAGGGCGAGGCCGAGCCGGTTGAACCAGCCGTCGACGTCCCGCGCCACGCTGCCGCCGTCCAGCGCGCCGCGCGGCACCAGCTTCCGCACCGGGCCGCGCAGCGCCGCCATGGCGCGGTTGACCGCGTTGCGCGGGTGGGTGAGCGGGGCGTGCATCGCGTCGAGTTCGTCCTCGGCGTGCTCGCGCACCCAGCGCCGCCACGTCTGCTCATCCACAGGACCGGGCGCCGGCGGCCGGTCGAGCCGGCCCACCGACAACGCCCAGCGGGCCGACGTCACCGCGCCCGCCACCACCGCGTCCACCTCGTCGTCGCGGGTCGCGGCGCGCAGCCCGTCAAGCAACTCGCCCTCGTCGGCCCCCGGCACCAGCACCTCGGGGCGGTGCGCGAGCAGCGTGCCGAGATGCGCCCAGGCGAACTCGCGGGCCAGCTGCGGCCAGACGTCCCGCCGGAAGTCCTGCCCTGGCACCTCGGCCACCCCCGCGAACCAGTCGCGGGTCGCCAGCCGCGGCTCGTACCGGGGCGGGAACCCGGGCGACGGGTAGCTCGCCTTCGACCGGTAGGGCAGGCCGCGCCGCGACCCCGCCACCAGGCGCGGCTCGCGCCCGCTCGGCAGGTAGCGCAGCCGGGCGGGACGCGCCGGGTCGCCGGCCGGCTCGAAGCGCCCGCCCCGCCCCTCGGTGAGCAGCGCGACGACGTCGAAGAAGTTGGCGCCGAGCCCCGTCACCAGCACGGTCTCGCCGCCGGGCACCCGGTCCCAGTCGCGTTCCGCCGGCATGCCGGGCTCCACGTAGACGAGCCCGTCCCGCTCCGCCGCCGCCACCAGGGAGCGCACCCGCGGCGAGCGCTTCGCCTGCACCATGCCCTGGGCCAGCACCACGACGTGGCCGCCGAGGCCACGCCCGTCGGCCAGCCGGACGGTCCGCGTCCCGTCCGCGGCCGGCAGCACGTCCACCGCCGTGCCGATCACCCGGGTGACCGCGACCCGCCCCGTGGCCTCCGCCCGCGCCAACTGCTCCCGGTAGTACACGCCCTGGATCCGGCGGGTCGGATACGACCACGGCCGGAGCTCGGCCGCCTCCTCGGCCACCCACCCGGGGCGGTCGGGCGGCGGTTCGCTCTCCCCGGCCCAGCTGATCAGGTCGGGGCCCGGCGTCACGGGACCGCTCATCGGCGTCGATTCGTCCGGGTAGACGGTGGTGTGCGCGCTGTAGGTGTTGTTGAGCAGCAGCGGTGACTGGTCGGTGCGCCAGGTGGCGCCGGCCCCGACCTCCACCCGGTCCACCAGCGCCACCCGCACCGGCGGCGCGCCGGCCGGGTGCCGGGCCGTCAGCCGCTCCACGACGGCCACCGCGCGCGGCCCGCCGCCCACCACGACCAGGTCGAAGGCGACCGTCACGCCGACTCCTTCGCCGTCGGCACGGCCCCGAAGGACGTCCCGGGTTCCAGCGCGGCCGGCCGCACCTCGACCCCCTCGGGGCCTCGGGAGACCCGCACGTCGAGCCCGTACACCCGGCTGAGCAGGGCCTCGTCGAACGCCTCGGCCGGCGGCCCGTCGGCGACGACCCGGCCGCCGTCCAACAGCACCGCCTGGTCGCAGAAGTGCGCCGCGTGGTTGAGGTCGTGAATGGCGATCAGCGCCGTGACGCCCTCCTCCCTGGTCACCGAGCGGACGATCTGGAGCGTCTCGATCTGGTATCGCAGGTCGAGCGCCGAGGTGGGCTCGTCGAGCAGCAGCACCCGCGGCTGCTGGGCCAGGGCGCGGGCGATCAGCACCCGTTGGGCCTGGCCGCCGGAGAGCTGGGACAGCGGCCGGTCGGACAGCTCGGCCAGGCCGAGCCGTTCGATCGCGGCGTCCACGATCTCCCAGTCCCGGCGGGTGGGGCGCAGCCCGATGTGCGGGGTGCGCCCGAGCAGCACGGCCTCCCGCACGGTCTGCTCGAACGGCGTCGCCCCGGACTGCGGGACGTAGGCGACCACCCGGGCGTGCTCGCGGCGCGGGGTGGCGAGCAGGTCGCGGCCGGCGAACGAGACGGTGCCGGCCGCGGGCGGGAGCACCCGGGCGATGATCTTGGTGAGGGTGGACTTGCCAGAACCGTTCGGGCCGAGCAGCGCGCAGAACCCGCCCTCGGCCACCCGCAGGTCGACGCCCTCCAGGACCGGGTTGCGCCGGTAGGCGAACCGGACCGAGGCGACCTCGAGACTCACTGTGCGGCCCTCCTGGTCAGGATGAGGTTGATGAAGACCGGGGCGCCGATGAAGGCGACGACGATGCCGACGGGGATCACCGAGGGCGCCAGCACCGTACGTCCCACGGTGTCCGCGACCACCAGCAGCAGTCCGCCGGTCAGGAAGGAGAACGGCAGCAGGTAGCGGTGGTCGGCGCCGATGGCCAGCCGGGCGATGTGCGGGCCCACCAGGCCGACGAAGCCGATCACCCCGCAGAAGGACACCACGACCGCCGCCAGCACCACCGAGACCACGATGAGCCCCACCCGCACCGCGGTGACGTTCACCCCGAGGCTCTTGGCCGCGTCGTCGCCGGCGAAGGCGATGGCGTTGAGGTCGCGGCTGAACCAGAGCAGCAGCGGCAGGGCGGCCAACGCGCAGGCCCCGACCACCGCGACGTCCCGCCAGCCGGCGTCGTTCACGGAGCCGAACGTCCAGCGCACGATGGCCTGGAGGGTGTTCTCGTCGGCCACGAACTGGAGCGCCGCGGTCATCGCCTCGAAGAGCTGGGTGAGCGCGATCCCCAGCAGGAGCAGGGTGGCGGCGGACATCGCCTTGGCCGACGCGAGACCCAGCACCAGGGCGGAGACGGCCAGCGCCGTGCCGAGCGCGCTGCCGATCACCAGCCACGAGCCGGAACCCGCGGACCCGCCGGTCAGCAGGATCGCCAGCGCGGCGCCGAACGCCGCGGCCGGCGAGACCCCGAGCGTGAACGGGCTGACCAGCGGGTTGCGCAGCAGGCCCTGCATCACCACGCCGGCCAGCGACAGCGCGGCCCCGGCCACGAAGGCGAGCAGCACCCGGGGGAGCCGCAGGTTGATGATCACCGAGTAGGTCTGGGCGAAGTCCCGGTCGAGCACCCCGCCGAAGACCCGGAGGCGGATCGCGCGCCAGACGTCGAGCAGCCCGGCGTCGGTCGTGCCGGCCGTGACGCACCAGGCGGTGACGAGCACGGTCAGCACCGTGCCCGCCCACAGCACCACGGGCCGGCCGGTCCACGTCCGACGCGCGACCGCCTGTCCGGCAGCTGAGACAGCCATCTCGCGTCAGCCCACCCTCTGGAGGTACGCGTCCTCGCCGGGGAAGTCCGCGCCCTGCCCCTGGAACTCCTGGGCCCACCGCTCCAGGTACGCGCCGGGCTCGACGTCGGCGAACTCCTCGGGGTGCAGCCAACTCGCCAGGTAGAGCGCCCCGATGGCCTTGGAGAGACCACTGGTCGCCCAGCCGTTGGTCACGAAGACCCGGCCGTCCCTGACCGCGGACAGCTCCGACCAGCCGGCCCGCCCGAACAACTCGCCGCTCAGCGTGTCGAACCGCTCCTGCCCGGTCGGCTCGGCCGCGGGCCCGAACTCGTGCACCACCACCTCCGGATCCCGCTCCAGGATCGACGCCGGGTCCACCGTGGTCTCGGACTGCTGGTCCCCGCCGGTCTCCAGGTCGCCGTAGATGTTCTCGCCGCCGGCGGCCACGATGATCTGGTCGAAGCCCGAGCCGGGCAGGCCGGTGAGATAGGGCTGCTCCGTCTCCCAGTACACGCGCACCGGTTCGGTGCCGGCCACCCGGTCGCTGATCAGCCCGAAGATCTCGTCGTAGAACCCGGACACCCGCTCCGCGCCCGCCGGCTCCCCGAAGACCTCGCCGAGCAGCTCGACGGTCTCGTGGAACACGTCGAAGTCCCAGGCGGTGGCCACGACCACCGGGATCCCGAAGGACTCCAGCTGGTCGGCCGCCTCCTGCCAGGCCCCGTTGCGGGGGAGGACGAACACGTCGGGGTCGAGCTCCACGACCGACTCGTAGTTGATCTCCTGGAGGTCCTCGCTGACCACCTCCTCGTCGGAGATGTCCAGGTAGGGCAGCCGGGACTGCGAGACCCGGTCGTAGCCGACCACCCGGTCGCCGGCCCCGATGGCCTGGGCGAACTCGTTGCCGTAGCTGTTCAGCACGACGGCGCGCTCGGCGGGCCCTTCGAGCTCCACGGTGCGCCCGACGTCGTCGACGACGGTGAGCGAACCCTCGCGTTCCCCGCCGGCCTCCTCCCCACCGTCCTCGGTGGTCACGTTCCCGCAGGCCCCGACGAACAGCCCCACGACGGTCGCGGCGGCCAGGGCGGACAAGCGCTGTCTCATGACGA
The DNA here is from genome assembly GCF_054783955.1 of Streptomyces mayteni. Taxonomy (NCBI): domain Bacteria; kingdom Bacillati; phylum Actinomycetota; class Actinomycetes; order Kitasatosporales; family Streptomycetaceae; genus Streptomyces; species Streptomyces mayteni. Next base: position 51,026 of record NZ_BAAGPR010000006.1, read on the forward strand.
TTCCGTTCCGTTCGTTTCTCGTGTGTGCTCAGGGCCAGTAGGGGTCGCCGAGGCTGAGCATCAGCCGGTTCGCCCAGCCGAAGAAGGCCGCGGCCGCCACCAGGTCGACCAGCTCGACGTCGTCGAGCCCCAGTTCGCGCAGCCGGTCCACCTGGGCCGTGGTGGCGCTCACCGGCGTGGTGGCGAGCGCCGCGGCGAACTCGACGATCGCCGCCCACCGGGCGTCCTGCCCCGCCGCCAGCGCCGCGCCGCCCGTCGGCACCCAGTCGGCGTCCCGCGCCAGCCGGACCCCGAGCAGCCGGTCCACGTCCGCCGGCCGCTTCGACAGCTGCGCGGACTTCCTGGCGTGCACGGACGCGCAGTACACGCAGTCCGTCACCTTGCTGACCGCCGCGGCGGCCAACTCGCGTTCGGCGCGCGGCAGTCCCTCGGTGGTGGCGAAGATCGCGGCGTCCAGCGCCGTCCGCGCCGCCAGCACCTTCGGCAGCCGGGCCAACAGCCGGAAGTACTCGCCGTTGGTCTTCCCCCGGAACGACGCCTCCTGCTCCTCGGTGAGCTCGTCCGTCGGCACCGGCGCCACCCACGCCGTCCAGGACAGCAGCTCCCTGGTGAACTCCACCGGCCGCTCACGCCCGTTGGACGCCGTCCGCGCCGTGCTCTTGACCCGCCCCCGCCCCGGCGTCTCCCGCGCCGGCGCCGCCACCTCGGGACCGCGCCCCTCGAGCAACCGCAGCCCCTGGATCGCCCGCGCCTGGAACGCGGTGAACGCCGCTACCTGCGAGATCGCCACGACCTCGTCCGGCGACCACCCCGCCTCGACCAGCCGCGCCAGGTCCTCCCGGCCGGCCAGCGCCGGCGACACGCTGACCAGGTCCACGTGCCGCACCGCCGCCCGCGACCGCGGATCCGCCGGCGGCTCGTCCCCCCACAGCGCCGCGTCACCACCCCGCGCGGCGTGCTCCTCGACCAACTCGGTCACGCCGTGCCACCGCGCAGCCAGCGCGGCCAACCCCCGCCGCACCGGCTCCTCCCCGCCGAACAGCGCCTCCCCGGCCTCCTGCGCCCGCCGCCCCACCAACGGCTTGACGGCCCGCGCCGCCTCGACCCGCTCCCCCAACCCGGCCAGCCGCCCGATGTCGTCCTGCTGCGTGGTGCTCATCTCGCCCGCCTCGTCGTCCTCGATCCCATGACGGCCGAGGCAGGGGCAAACGCCTCGCCCCTGTCCAAGGACAGAGACGAGTTCTCACGAGATGAGATCCCACGAGGAGCACGCTTGCCGCATCACCGCAGCCGGGTCGTCGTCCCCGGGGGCACCCCACCGCGCAGGAGGGTTGCCGGCCAGCAAGCCGGGTCTTCACGCTGACACTCTTGACCTGCGCGGCAAACTAGCCGACCCAAACCCTCCGGAAAACCCCGCGTCCGCCATGTGAGACACCCGTCCGCCATGGGGACGGGGCGGGATCGCCTCTGGTGCTGGCCCGCCATCTCGGGCACGCTGACGCGATGCGTCCCTTTCGCTTCCTCACCGTGGTCGGCGAACCGCAGGACGGCCCCGGCCTGGCCGCGTTCGCGCGGCGCGCGGAGTCGATCGGCTACAGCGCCCTGATGTCCCCCGACCACCTCGTGGCCCAGTACGCGCCGATCCCGCTCCTCACCGCCGCGGCCGTGGCGACCGAGCGACTCCGGGTCGGCACCTTCGTGTTCAACAACAACCTCCGCCACCCCGCCGTCCTGGCCCAGGAACTCGCGACGCTCGACCGCCTCTCCGGCGGACGCCTGGAGATCGGCCTCGGCGCCGGCTGGAACAAGCCGGAACACGACGCGATCGGCATCCCCTTCGAACCCGTCGGCACCCGGATCGCCAAACTCACCGAAGCGATCCAGGTGTTCAAGGGCTGCCTCGGCGACGAGCGGTTCTCCCTCGCCGGCAGGCACTACACGATCAGCGACTACGACGCGCAGCCGAAGCCGGTCCAGCGCCCCCATCCGCCGATCTTCATCGGCGGCGGCGGAAAGCGCCTGCTGACACTGGCCGCCGAACAGGCCCAGATCATCGGCCTGGCCCCCCGGCTCGGATGGGACGAGCAGGGCCTCCCGACCCTCGACGCACCCAGCATCACGGTCGCGGCCACGGAGGAGAAGATCGGCTGGATCCGCGACGCCGCCGGCGACCGCTTCCCCGAACTCGAACTCAACAGCTACCCGACCGGCGGCCCGATGGTCCTCACCCACGACGCCAAGGGCGAGGCCCGCAGGCGAGCCGACGAACTCCGCCGGCGCACCGGCGTCGAGCTCACCGTCGAGGAGATCATGGAGTCGCCCCACGTCTTCATCGGCTCCGTCAGGGAACTGACCCGGAAGTTCGTCGCCCTCCGCGAACGCCTCGGCATCAGCTCGTTCCTCCTGGACGACATGGAAGCGGCCGCCCCCATCGTCGAGGAACTCGCCGGACGGTGACCCCTGTCCCGGCGAATGTCCCGGCGAACTCCGGCGCTACGGCCGGCCGCTGTGCCGCAGCCGCAGCCGGCGGCGGGGATGCGAGCGCAGCACCGGGTGCAGGTTCCAGCCCCGCTCCGAGGCGACGCGGATGACGTAACCGGCGCCCGCGCCCCGGAAGTAGTGCACGCCGAGCTCCAGGTCGCGGTGGGCGAACCCGTGGGGAGCCCCCGCCAGCCGGGTCTTCCTCTCGACCAGCCGATCCACCCGCGCCCGGTAGAACGCCGAGTCGCCCTCCCGCACCAGCGCCACCGGCGTCACGCACCAGCGCGGGAGGAACGGCATCCGCCCCAGCGTGGCGTCCAGCACCCGCACCGCGCCGTCCTCGAACCGCGGCAACACGTAGACGACCAGCTGCACCACCATGGCGACGCCGTAGAGGCAGAAGGCGAGGAGGAACCACACCACCCACCACAGCGGCAGGAGCAGCAGGGTCAACGGGAGAAGCACCAGCCAACGCAGCGCGCCCGATCGGACGGGCAGCGGCCCCCAGGCCGGCTCGTCGTAGTCCTGCACGATCAGTGCCCCCCGGCTTCGTCATGGCGCCCGACAGCGCGCCACCGGAGTCTACGCCGCGCCCACCCCGCACCGTTCCGGTGCGGGTGGTGTTTCGGGGCCGCGCACAGTAGAAGTGGGTCCATGTCCCACCACCAACCGCCCCCGTACCCGCCCCAGATGCCCGGGCCGCCCTACGGGTACGCGCCACCGTGGGCCCCGGAGGTCAGCGCCCGCTACCGGCGGTGGGCCGGCATTCTCCGCTGGCTCGCGATCATCATCGGGGCGTTCGTGGTGGTCGCGCTCGTGGCGAGCGTCGTCCTCCTCGTGGTGGCGGACAGGGACGAGCGGAACGCTCCCCTCGGTTACCTCGCCCTGGTCCTCTGGGCCGGGATCCTCGTCATGACGCCCGTCCTGCTCGCGGTCGGCCTCTCCGCCGCGGCCATGACGCGGCGCGTGCGGCAGCAGCGGCGAACCGGTACCCCGCCGTGACATGACGTCGCGTACGTTGACGGGAAGCCACACCTACGAAGTCACAGCTGCGAAGCCGCACCCACCCAGCACGAAGGAGCACGTCGGGTGAGCGTTGTCCTGACCATGAGCGGCCGCCGACCACCGGCCCGCGACGGTGTTCTGCCGCCGGTCACCACATGGGTCGAGCTTTCCGACGGATCGGGACCGCCCCGGGTGGTCGCCCACGTGGAGCGCGAGTTGCCGCCGGGCGGCATACCCGCGTACCTCGCGGCCCGCGGCAGCGGCGCCCGCTCCTTCGTCCTGTGGGCCGACGAGCACCACCGGGAGCGGGTGGCCACCCTGGTGACGGTGTCGGCCACCGGCGGCGTCGCGACGTTCCAGGTGCTCGGCGCGCACGGCGAACTCCTCGGCACGGTCGTCCGGGAGAAGGCGCTCCGTGGCAGGGGCCTGCGCACCCGCTGGACGGTGACCCAGCCCGACGGCCTCACGGCGGTGGGCTTCAAGGGCCGGATCCTCTGGTGGTGCGTGTGGTGGCCGGCGGTGCCCTTCATGGCCCTGATCCTCCTGTTCTCCGTTCTCGACGGTGTCCCCGGCAACGAGGGGGGCGCCGCTCGCGGCCCCCGCCGCATCAGATGGCGCGCCGGTGGGCAGCTGCCGTTCGAGTTCAGGTCCAGGGGCGACAAGCTGCATGTGCACGCCCCGGGATTCGACTGGCGGCTCGCGGCCACGCTGATCGTCCTGCTGCGCACCTTCAACGACGGTGCCTGGGACGCCAGGAAGAAGTGACCGGTCGGTCGCGCCGCCGGTCGACTCCCGTGCCGGGGCGAGCCGTTCACCCGCCACCGTCGACGTCCGCGTCGCAGACGGCCGGCGGCAGCGCCGTGTCGATCCCCCGCAGACGCACCGGAGTTTGGCCCTCGGCGTCCTCGGTGAACGCGATCGTGCACACCACCTGCCGCACCCCCAGGTCGTCGAGGTCGCCGAGGTCGATCGGCAGCGTCACCTCCACCCCGTCATCCCGGTAGGGCGCCACCCGGGCGATGCCCTCGAAAGGGAACTCGGGCAGGCCGTCGGTGAGGCCGGCCGCCCGTTCGTTCGCCAGCGGCCCGACGAACAGTTCCGCGACCGTCTGGGGCGTAGACACGCCCGGCGAGTCGCCCGGGCCCGGCACGTCAGGCGCCTCGTCCACGAAGCGGATCACCGGCATCAACCGCCCCTCGGGCGACCGGAGGAAGAGCACCATCCCAGTGGGCGGGTACGGATAGACCTCGGCGGTGGCCGGGGCGCCGGCCGCGACGACGTCCGTCTCCGGGACACCGCAGCCGCCGAGCAGCAGCGCCGGGAGAACGGCGAGGGCGACGAGAGCCGGGCGACGTGGCCTCATGCCGAGGCCTCCGCCGTGCGCAGCGGCATCTCGACGGTGAAGACCGCGCCGATCCCACCCGGCCCGTTCGCGGCCCGGACGGTGCCGCCGTGCAGCCGGACGTTCTCCAGGGTGATGGCCAGGCCGAGGCCGCTGCCGACCGAGCGGGTGCGGGCCGCGTCGGCCTTGTAGAAGCGGTCGAAGATGTGCGGGAGGACGTCCGGCCGGATGCCGGGACCCTCGTCGGCCACCTCGGTGACCAGCCATGCCGTGCCGTCCGCCCCCGCGGCCGTGCGCAGCCGCACGGTCACCGGCGCGCCGCCGTGCCGCAGCGCGTTGCCGACCAGGTTGGCGACGACGACGTCGAAGCGCCGCGGATCGAGCCGGGCGCGGATCCCGTCCGGCAGTTCGGCACGGACCAGGTCGGTCCAGCGCCGGTGCTGCAACGTCTTGCGTATGGTCTCCGCGGCGTCGACCTCGTCGGTGTTCAACTCGGCGGCGTGGGCGTCGAAACGGGAGATCTCCATCAGGTCCTCCACCAGCACCGCGAGCTTCCCGGTCTCCGCGCTGATCAGCCGGACCGCGCGCGCGGTGTCGGACTTGAGATGGTCCGCGCCCGCGTCGAGGACCTCGGTGACGGCGAGCATCCCGGCGAGCGGGGTGCGCAGTTCGTGCGAGACGTCGGAGGCGAAGCGGCGGGCACCCGCCTCCGCCTCCCGCAGCTCGTTCACGGAGCGTTCGAGAGCGGCCGCGGTCTCGTTGAACGTCCGTGCCAGATCGGCGAGTTCGTCGCTTCCGCGCACCTCGATCCGGGTGTCGAGGCGGCCGCCGCCCATGGAACGGGCGGCCTGGCGCAACTCGCGGACCGGGCGCAGCACACTGCGCGCGGCGATCAGCGCCGGCACCAGGGCGACGGCGAGGCCCGGCAGCGCGCCGTTCCTGGCGGCGGCGGTCAGCGCCGCCACGTTCGCCTGCTCCTCCGGCATGGGCATCACCGCGTACAGCACGATCCCGGTCGGCATCACGGTGTTCTCCCCGACCTCGAACACGACCGGCATGCCGATGGTGAGGTACGGCACCCCGTCCTTGACGACCCGCTGGAAGCTGCCGTGCGGATTCGAGTGCGCCTCGTCGCGCAGTTCCGGCGTGATCACCGTGGAGGTGGGGCTGGTGCCCGAGGAGGCCCGGATCGAGCCGTACTCGGCGTAGACGTACCAGGGGTGCGGCCGGCCGTTGCGGGCGAGGGTGCGCAGCGTGCCCACCAACTCGGTCGTGTTCACTGGCAGGTTGAAGTAGAGGTCGCCCACCTGGTCGCGGAAGGAGGAGACCGCGGTGTCCTGTGCCGTCGCCAGGACCGCGTTGCGGACCTCACGGAAGGTGAGCGCGGCGGTCGTCCCCGCGCTGACGGCGGCGACCAGCAGGAACGCCAGGACGAGGCGGGTCCGCAGGCCGAAGGAGCGGCGCCGTTCACCGCTGGCTCCCTCGGGCCGCGGCCTCACAGTGGTCCGAAGCGGTAGCCGAAGCCCCGCAGGGTCTGTATGTAGCGCGGGTTTCCCGGGACGTCCTCGATCTTGTTGCGCAGCCGCCGCACGCACGCGTCCACGAGCCGCGTGTCGCCGTGGAAGCTGTGCTCCCACACGTGCTCAAGCAACTGCTGGCGGCTGAAGACCTGTTCGGGCGCCGCGGACAGATGCAGGAGCAGTCTCATCTCGGACGGCGCGAGCGCGAGGCGTTCGCCGTTCCTGGCCACGCTGAGCCCGGACCGGTCGATGGTCAGCTCGCCGTGGACCTCGACGGCGGGCCGCCCGCCGCCCGGCTCCTCGATCCTGCGCAGCACGGCCCGGATCCGGGCCTCGATGACCTCGGTCCTGGCGGGTTTGACGATGTAGTCGTCGGCACCGGCCTCGAGGCCGACGACGACGTCGAAGTCGTCGCCGCGGGCGGTGAGCATGATGATCGGCAGCTGGCTGTCCTCCCGCACCCTGCGGCAGACCTGCACGCCGTTCATGCCGGGCAGCATCAGGTCGAGCAGCAGCAGATCGGGCCGGAACTCGCGCAGGGCGGCGAGCCCGGCCTCGCCGGTGGCGGCGGTCCGCACCTCGTGGCCGCGGCCGCGCAGCCCGAGTTCCACACCCTCGCGCACGGAGGGATCGTCATCGATGAGGAGCAACCGAGGCATGTGCACAGTATCCAGACGGTCGGAGGGCGGTCCTGAGCGGAGACCTGGGCGTCAGCGGCGGCGCAGCCGCGCGACGGCCCCGGCGACGAGGGCGTCGATCTCGGTGAGTCGCAGCGGTCGGGCGAGCAGCACGAACGCGGCGGCGATCGCCGCCGCCCCGGCCCCGGCGGACGCGAGGGCCCCGCCGGCCTCCGCCCAGCGGGCGGCGCCGTACCCGAGCGCCGTCGCGGGCACGGCGGCGACCAGCAGCCGCGCCTGCGCGGCGACCGCGCCCGGGTGGGCGTCCCGTGCCGCCAGGCGGCGGTCCAGGACGAGGGCCGTGACGGCCCAACCCACCCACAGCGCGAGCGAGTACCCGGCCGCGATGCCGGTCACCGTCCAGCGCGCGGGCAGCGACACGTACGCCAGCACCGAAAGCCCCGCGCTGAGGCTCACGATCACCAGGTTGAGGAGGAACGGGGTCCGCGTGTCGGACAGCGCGTAGAACGTGCGGGAGAGGACGTACTGCCCGCTGAAGGCGATCAGCCCTGGCGCGAACGCCATCAGCGTGCCCGCCATGACGGCGACGGCCGCCTCGTCCGTCTCGCCGTACTGGAAGACGAGCGCCATCGCGGGCTGCGCGAGCGCGAAGAGCGCGCACGCCGCGGGAACGACGGCCGCCGCACTGCCGCGCAGCGCGTACGACACGTCGCGTCGCACCGCCGCGGTGTCCGCGTCGGCGGCCGCCGCGCTCATCCGGGGGAGCAGCGCGGTCATCAGCGACACCGTGATGATCCCGTGCGGCACGGCCCACAACAGGTACGCGTTGTTGTAGGCGCTGAATCCGGCGCCGCCGTCGACCCCGGCCGCCTCCGCCCGCAGGCCCGCCGCCGTCGCCAGCCTGGTCGTCACCCAGTACGCGACCTGGTTGGTGAGCACCAGCAGCACCAGCCAGCCGGCGTTCCGCAGCGGCCGGGTGAGGCCGCTGCCGCGCCAGTCGAAGCGGGGCCGGTAGCGGAACCGGGCCGCGCGCAGCGCGGGCAGCAGGGCGAGGGCCTGGACGACGATGCCCGCCGTGGTCCCCCAGCCGAGCAGCGCCGTCTCGGTGCCGCTCAGCACGCCTCCCTCACCGGTGGCGAGGGTCGCGAGAAAGAGACCGAAGACCGCGATGACGACGACGTTGTTGAGGACCGGCGTCCACATCATCGCGCCGAAGTGCCCGCGGGCGTTGAGCACCTGGCCGAGCAGCGTGAACAGCCCGAGGAAGAGTATCTGCGGCAGGCAGTAGCGGGCGAAGGCGACCGTCATCGCGGTCTGGTCCGGCGGATAGTCGGTGTACGCGTCGACGATCGCGGGCGCCGCCCACACCGCGACCGCGGTGAGCGCCAGCAGGGCGAGCAGACAGACGGTGAGCAGCCGGTCGGTGTACGCGGCGCCGCCGTCCCCGTGTTCCTTGGCCGCCCTGACCAACTCGGGGACGAAGACGGCGTTGAGCGCGCCGCCGATCAGGAGCATGTAGACGATGGTCGGCAGGGAGTTGCCGACGGCGTACCCGTCGGCGACCATCCCGACGCCCATCGCGGCGGCGACGACGGCGGACCGCACGAACCCGGTCGCCCGCGAGACGACCGACCCGGCGGCCATGACCAGGCCGCCGCGCAGCACGGACGGTGCCCGGGGCGGCGCCGCCTCACCGGAGGCGACCGTCGTGCTGTGCGCCGCCGTCACCGGCGCGCCAGATACGTCTGGAACATCCGGTACAGCGCGTGGTTGGCCGTGCCGCCCAACGGTCTCTCCCATTCCCCCAGGGTCTCGACGACCTCACCGCCGGTGCCGAGCTTCCAGCGCAGCAGCCCGTACGGGCGGTCGTCGGGATCGAGGGTGGAGGGTATCCCACGCATGTCGTAGACCTCCGCGCCGAGTGCCTGGGCGTCGAGCAGCATCCGCCACTGCAGCAGGTTGGAGGGACGGACCTCGCGACGGTGGTCGGCCGAGGCGCCGGTCTGGTACCAGACCCGGCGGCCCACCCGGATCATGGTGTGGGCGGCGAGCGTCTCGCCGCCGTGCCGGGCGAGGTAGAGCTTCATCCTGCCCGGCTCCTCCGCGTTGAAGGCCGCGTACTGGCGCTCGTAGTAGGCCAGCGACCGCCCGAGCCGGAAGCCGTCCCGCTCCTCCGTGATCCTCAACAGCCGGTAGAACTCGGGCAGATCGGCCGCGCTGCCGACGGTCACCTCCACCCCGGCCTTCCGCGCCCGCCGCACGTTGCGCCGCCACTCCTGGTTGAGCCCGGTCCACAGGTCGTCCGGCGTGCGGCCGGTCAGCGGTATCCGGAAGACGTGCCGCGGCTGCGCGTCCCCGTCCTCCTCGCCGCCGCACCGGTGCCAGCCGCGTGCCCGCAGCCGCTCGGCGACGACCGTGCCCAGCGGATCCACCTCGCTCGCGAGAACGTCCGCGAGCCGCTGCCCGGGGCCGGACGCCGCCTTGACCAGGGCCGCGCTCCAGCGCCGGTAGTCGGGCGACGGCCCGATCCGTACCGCGAACGCGCCCGCCGTGCGCAGATGCCGCAGCAGCGGGGCGAGCCAGCCGTCGATGTCGGGGTCGGCCCAGTCGGCGACCGGCCCCTCCGGCAGGTAGGCGAAGAACTTACGGGTACCCGGCACCTGCCGCAGCAGCACCAGCGCCACCCCGGACAACCGCCCGGCCCCCGGGTCAGGACCCCACCCGACGAGCTGCCCCCACCAGCCCTCCTTGACCTCCGCCCAGGAAGGGCACTGCAGGAACGCGGCGTTCAGCGCCACACCCTCACGGGACGTCAGGAACCGGCGATACGCGGTGGCGGTGATGGGCACTGGCGGTGTTTCCCGGCCACGAACGGCCATGACGGGCAGCGCTGACACGGTGTGAGCCTCTCTGCTGGCGAACGCCGCAGATGCTCACAGCCGCCCATGACCGCTCCACGCGCCGAATGCGACCGGACGATGACCGTTCCGCTCCACCCGCCGTCACACGCCCGGTGCGCGACTCACTACCCGTGACGGTGGGATTCCGTCGAACCGCACAAGAGGCCCGGACAACACAACGGCCCAGGCTGGGGAACGTGTCCCTGACCTGGGCCTTCACTGCTGGAGCGGGCGACGAGAATCGAACTCGCGCTCTGAGCTTGGGAATCACCGCGCCAATCGGCCGGAATCTTCCCTCTGACCTGCACGAACGCCGCACTGAAGGGCACTTCGCCAGCGCTGCGGGGAGCCCGTACTGACCGTGGTTCACCGAGTCATCGGGCACGTAACGGGCACGGCATCCAACGCTGGATCAGAGTGAGGTGGAGACCTAGAGTCAGAACCCGTGAAGTTGGCTTAATCCCCGTGCAGGATCCTCTGTCTTGCTTCACGAATGCGCCTTATGAGTGCCTTTGCGTGCGGCATCTCAAGATGGAATTTTCTATGGAACCGTCGACTGACTAGAAGGATCCTCGGGTCCATATCCAGTAGCTTTTTGCCGAGCGGGTCATCGGTTACCCGTGCTCGCATGATTTGTACGTCCTCCGTTGCAGGCGGACGCTCAAGCAGCTTCAGGTTGCTCACGTCGCCCTCGGTGATGAAACTTAAGGCTAGAAATTCATCTACGCCCAGGCGCCCGACTCGAATGCGCACTTGCCCGCTGTCATGGTGCACAATTCTGCCCAATTCCGACTCGGGGATCGGGGAGTCATTCCGGGTGGCTCGAATTAGATGGAGGAACGAATCGGCTTCGTCGCCGAACGTCAGGGGTGATGTGATGTGAATTTCTCGTTGTGAATTATTGCGGATGATGAACGACGTCTGATGCATGTGCTCAACCGCTGTGCCGTTTACTCGTGTCGAGATTCCCCGGCCGTCCGCGCCGCTGGGTGCTATCTCGTCTAGAGGTAGGAACTTTGGCAGTACTACGACTTTAATGTCTAGAGCTGGGTTCGAGGGCCATGATTCCATGGAATCGTAGATAAGGGATCTGCCGAGGAGTTTCATTGTTATTCCGCCGTCTTCAGGTGCGAGGCGAGCGAAAGTCTCTACTCCGGCAATCCTTCCGCTGATAGTGATACCTTCTTCTGCGGGAATGCCGTTCAAGATCCCTGACAGCGTTATCTGGTCCCCCGGGTTGAGAAGGAAGGGGGAGATCTTCAAGATTCCCCCGCTGAGTTCGAGTGAGTCTGACTGTACGAACTCTTCAACGGCTCCACGATTAACCTCGATGGCGCCACCTACGAAGCGGCAGAGGTTGCCAAATGTGATGGAGATTGGCGCTGAAAAATCATCAGGAGTGATGGGGGCGCGGCCCGTGTTTGCGAGCTTCAGCTTAAATGCCATCGGCCAGACCAACTCGTGTCCGCCTGGTTCTAAGTGGACACTAATGGGACCTGCCGAGAAATCGTCAAATGCGCCTTCGCTGCGGTCCATTAATAGTTGTTCACGGTAAGCGGTGTAGTGAATTCTCTTGAATGTCCCACCCCGTTTTTGCCATGCGAGCGCAACCCCGGCCAAAGCGAATGATGCGACGGCGATAGCGGTACCGACCCAGAACTCCACGACGCCCCTCTCTGCCGTAAAGGCGGCAGGAGTCTACCCCTCGCTGAGATCGGTGAAGCCGCTACGGCAAGATCTGCTGGGTTACTAGCCGAGGTGCGGCTGAGCGCGGTTCTCTAGAAAATGATCGATCCTGAGGCGCTGCGTGTGGTGCATGGGGAGGTCGGCCAGTTCGTTCGGAGGGACGAAGCGGAGTTCGGTGGACTCGTCGGAGATCTCCAGCTCGCCGCCGGTGATGCGGCCGGTGAAGCAGACGTTGAACTGGCGGCGGACCTCGCCGTCCGTGTAGGCGATGATGTGGCGGGGGTCGGTGTAGGTGCCTACAAGACCGGTGATCTCGACATCGAGGCCGGTCTCTTCCTTGACCTCTCGGACGGCCGTTCCGGGAAGCGAGTCGGTCAACTCCATGCCGCCGCCGGGGAGTGCCCAGAGGTCGTTGTCCCGTCGGCGTTGAAGAAGGATGCGGCCCTGGTCGTCAGTGACGACTGCGGAAGCGGCGACGACCATGCTGTTCGGCGTGGGCGCGTTGGGATCGTCGTAGTACTCGGTTCGTGCCATGGTCAGCGTTCCTCGATCGGGGCCGCGGTGGCCCATACCGCGTTGAAGCTCTCGGCGTAGGTGTCGAACATGCCGCCGTCGCCGTTGCGGCGGAGGTGCCAGACGGGGGCACCGTACGCGTTGACTCCCCAGACGTGCGCGTTGACGAGCATCTGGTCGTCCGCGCGGTAGATGGAGTTGTAGAGCGTGGTGCTGTGCTTGCGCACTTCGATCCCCGAAACGCCGATCAGCGGGCGGTAGTGCATGAGGGCCAACCGGCACCGGGACTCGATACCGTGCCCGAAGCGCTCTTCCTTGCCGCGCTGCTGGACGTGCACGCTGTCGGGGTCACCGATGGCGATACGGATGGTGCAGCCTTCGGCGGCCCGCTCCTTGAGGGCGTCGTTCAAGCGCGGGTACGCCTCGTGGAGGAAGACTGCCGCGTACACCAGCACGTCAATCCGTTCGCGGGCCTGGACCAGCATGTCCACGAACGCGGACGTCGGGATGTCGGCGCGCTGCTCGTGGAGCGCTACCAACTGGGGGCTGATCGCGCGGGCCGGGCGGGCCTGGCGCAGAGCTGGCCACAGTGCGTGCACGTCTTCTCCTAGGGTCTCCGCTGCCACAACAGCCGTGCTGCGGCGTGGCGTACGCCCGAGGTTCACCCAGCGCTCGACGGATTTGGGGTCCACCTCGACCTTCTTCGCCAGGTCGGCGTACGTCCAGCCGCCGGCTGCCATGACAGCTCGTAGCCGCTCGTTCGGCGCCACAGTCTCTCCCCATTCCTCAGGACGGCACTAGGGACGTTCTACCCGACGCGGGACGTCCCGAAGTGGGGTTTGTCGGAGGTTCCTCCGTCCCATACCGCGACGCGATGATCACGCAGCGAAAAGAACCCCGCAGCCGTGGTTGGACGGCCCGGGGCATGGTCGACGCTGTGAAGGAGCGCCGACAGTGCCGAACTTTATCGTCTGGATCTTCGAGCCGCTGATGCGATGGCTGGTTCCGGCCTCGGGCCGCCATCGGCTGACCGACGTGCCGCCCGGACCTGCCTGCATGCGTGGGGACATGCCGACCGTGCCGCTTGGACGGGTCCGGTCCTCCGTCCGGCCGGCTGTGCGTGGCGTGGGCGTGGCCTCGTGAGCGCGGGAGAAGCGCCGGAAGTCGGCGCGCTGGCACGGGACATCGCGCGTGACGCGGTCGGTTGCGTCGCGGATCGCCAAGGCAGTCGGGTCTGGCTGCGTCCGGTCGGCGGTGGCCGTGAGTGGGACGTTCCGGTGGACCAAGTGGAGCCGCTGACCAACTGTGACGACCGGGAGGGCCGATGACTCCCCGGTCGATCATCAAGGCCGCCGAATGGACGTTGACGGAGGAGACGGCCGAGGGGGCTCCTCGCGCGATCTTCCGCGTCGGGTGCATCACCTGCGGAGCTGAGTCGGAGGCCGTCGACAACGAGCCGAACCCCGTGGAGACCTGGGCGCTGAGGCATACGGGGCTGAACCCCACGCATCGTCAGTTCAAGCTCACGACCGAGTGGTTCTGGCGCGTCTGTCCGGCCCCCGGCAACCCGTACTTCGACCTGGAGAAGGGCAACGGGGACGCGCCGTAAGGCGCTTGATCAACAACCGCATACGAGACCGGACCACCCGCTGAACCCTGGCAGGCAAGGGGTGGTCCGGTTGGGATTCCGCAGAACCCCGGTGCCGATGGTAACCGGGGCTGCGGTCGTGCCGTGCGTGCGGTCGTCCCCCGGCGGTGCAGGTCAGAGCACGGGAAACGAGGGGGAGTTGTGGAGATGGACGGCGCGCGACGATACGTGCGAGGGCGGCCGGAGAGTGCTGGGGCGGTGTCCTGCCCGGACTGGGGTCGGGCATGGCCAGGGGGCCGTACGCTTGCTCAGCTGATCGGGCGGGGCGGAGCCCAGCGCTCGCGGCTGATCTACCGCTCTCGCATACACCGGGGCCGCAAAGGCGAGCGGAAGGGGTTCACCTGGCGAGATTACCGCGACCTGATCGTCGCTGCCCGGCGCCAGCTGGGCGGTCCGATCGTGCTGGTGTGGGACAACCTTGCCGTCCACCGCATGCCCCGGCTCGCGGCGTTCTTCGAGGCCAACGCCGCGTGGCTGACGGTGGTCCACTTGCCCGCTTACGCCCCCGACCTCAACCCTCAAGAGGGCGTCTGGCCGCTGCTCAAACGCTCCCTCGGCAACCTCGCCGCCGCGAGCGTCGACCACCTGGCCACCACCGTGATCCATCGCCTGAAGACGATTCAGCGCCGCCCCCACCTGATCGATGCCTGCCTCACCCAAACCGGCCTGGCTCTGGACAAAGCATGACCGTGCCCGACACCACCCCGTGCGCCTTGCAATCGCCGGGCCGTGGATAGCATGCGCCGTGGAAAGGTGCCCAACGGCGTACGGGGGTCAGCAGGTGGCCGGCGACGATCACGTTCAGCGCATCATTGATCTGGCGGGCTGGCACAGTTCGCAGACCTGGCGGCTGGACTGGCCGGCGATCGAGGCGGCCTTGGGGCACCCGCTGCCCTCCGACTACAAGCGGCTGTGCGAGCGGCTCCCGCCCGGCGGCTTCGGCGAATTCGTGAACGTGCTGCACCCGGCGAGCGTGAGCGACTTTGGCAACCTGTTCGACGGGGAGCGGTCGCTGAAGGAGCCCGGCGGGTTTGTGGATCAGCTCGTCGAGCAGGAGCGGATCGACACCGAGGAGGCGAACGCCGGTCGGTGGACGGCCGCTGATCCGCCCGCCGAAGACGGGGAGAAGTGGCGGCCGCTGTTCGGGCCGGGGCAACTGCACCCGTGCTTCTGGACCGACAACGGCGGCTACGGTTTCTGGATCGCGGCGGAGAACGATCCGGAGAAGTGGACCATCGGCGTCAACCTCCGCAGCGGCGACGAAGTGGAACAGTACGAGCACTCCCTGAGCAGCTTCCTCCACGAAATGCTCACGGACGGGTACGCCTTCCGCGACTTCTTCAACGTCGAAGGCCCCCATGGCGTCGTATTCGAGCCCTACGATTCGGTCGTCCTCCCGCTGTCGCCGCCCTGACGGCCGCCGGGCGGCCCGCCCGGGCGCCTCAGGTGCACGCCGCGAGCAATACACCTCACCATCGCAGGCCAACAGCCCGACATCACCCAATCAAGTTCAGTAGCACTCCATACGGGAGCGACAGTCGCAGGTCGCTACCTGGCTCGTCGATGCCCGGGGCGTGCCGAGCAGGAGGCCGCTACGAAGACGGCGCACGAGAAGGAGGGCGGCGGCGCTTCTGGCACGGACCTGGCACGCGGCGGCTAATGGGTCCACAGAGCACAACGGCCCAGGTTCGGGACACCGTCCCTGACCTGGGCCTTCACTGCTGGAGCGGGCGACGAGAATCGAACTCGCGCTCTGAGCTTGGGAAGCTCATGTTCTACCATTAAACTACGCCCGCGCGGAGCAGCCGGATGGCTGCTCGCCAGGAGCAGCTTACCGCATGTGGCGGTCGGCGGGGTACGCCGGAGTGGCTGCGCGGGTGATGTCAGTGGCTTCCCCTAGGGTGACGGTCGTCAGCCGGAGCAGGGAGAGGGAAGCGTTGCAGGCAGCCTTCGAGAGTGTCACCGTCGTCCGCTGTGCCGAGGGGCACGTGTTCAGTACGTCGCGGTTTCCCTTGCAGCAGTTGGGGAGTGAGCGGATCGGGCCCGGGCGGTTGTTGCGGTGTCCGCGGTGTGCGCGGTTGCGGAGTGCGGTGCCGGTGGGGGCGTCAGGTCCGGGACCGGTGGAAGTTCAGGTATGAGCGGGAGGGCGTAGGGCCGCGCTGGCCCTGGTAGCGGGAGCCGACCTCGGCCGAGCCGTATGGGCGTTCGGCCGGGGAGCTCAGCCGGAACATGCAGAGTTGGCCGATCTTCATGCCGGGCCAGAGCTTGATGGGAAGCGTGGCCACGTTGGAGAGTTCGAGCGTGACGTGGCCGGAGAAGCCGGGGTCGATGAAGCCGGCCGTGGAGTGGGTGAGGAGCCCGAGGCGGCCGAGGGAGCTCTTGCCCTCGAGGCGGGAGGCCAGGTCGTCGGGGAGGCTGATCACCTCGTAGGTCGAGGCGAGGACGAACTCCCCGGGGTGCAGGATGAACGGCTCGTCGCCCGGGGGCTCGATCGTGCGGGTCAGATCGGGCTGTTCGGTGGCCGGGTCGATGTGCGGGTAGCGGTGGTTCTCGAAGATCCGGAAGTAGCGGTCCAGCCGAACGTCGATGCTCGACGGCTGGACCATCGCCGGGTCGTAGGGATCGATCCGTACCCGGCCGGTGTCGATTTCGGTCTGGATGTCCTTGTCTGACAGCAGCACGCCCCGAGGCTACAGGGTGGCTAGAGGGTGCCCAACTTGACCAGCATCAGGACGGCGATCAGCTGGATCGCCGAGGCCGCGAGCGCGCGTGGCCACGGGATCTCGTGGGAGCGGCTGATCATCATGGTGAAGAGCAGTCCCGCGAGGAGCCAGGTGGCCCAACCCACCAGCTGGACAATGGGGTTGGCGCCACCGAGGAAGAGCGCCAGGGCGAGCCTGGGGACGTCCGTCAGCGTCATGATCAACATGGCCAGGCCCGTCGTCGGCGCCCAGATGCCGTTGCCGCCGAACTGGCGGGCCAGGTTGTGGGTGACGGTGCCGAGGAGGAGCGCGCCGAGCACCATGACCACGCCGGTGATCAGCAGGTAGGGCGCCAGCGTGGAGGCCGTGGAGTCGAGGACGGACTCGCGGGCGCTGTCCAGGCCGAAGACGGCGAGCAGGCCGTAGAGGAAGGTGACGATCAGCGCCGGGACCCACATCGCGTAGTCCCGCATGCGCCAGAAGGTGGGGCTGGGCCGGAAGACGACGCCGACGAGCAACTGCTTCCAGGGGAGCGGGGGCCCGGGCGGGGGCGCGTCGCCGGCCGGGGCCTGGTCGTCAGGTCCCGCGGGGTAGGGCTGAGCCGCGTACGGGTCGGGCGCGCCGTATCCCGGGGGGTAGCCGCCGGGAGTGGGCTGTGGGTAGGTGGGGTGCTGCCCGTACGGCGGTTGTCCGTACGGGGGCTGCTGGTCGTCGCGATCGTTCCTGAAACCGGCCACGAGTACGAACGTACCGCCTCTCGGCGGGTGGAATGCGCCGGAGGGGTCGAGATAAGCCTCGCCCGTCGCCGCGAGCGCGGTGTGGACGTTCCCCAGGCTCGCTCGACTCCCCCGGCAACCCGCCCACCGCCCGGTCGCGGCGATCATGACATGCCCGAACGGGCGGGACAAGGGTGCTATCCGGCCGGTTCCGGAGCGGGTTCGGGAGCCGAGGCGGGGGCCTTGGCGTCCCCGTTGTCCGGCTTTCGGACGGATTCGAGGAGGAGCTGGGCGACGTCAACGACGCGCAGGTCGTCCTTGATGGCGCCCGCGGTGTCGGCGGCCTGCTTGCCGTTGACCGAATCGGTCAACATGACGAGGCAGAACGGGCAGGCCGTGGAGATGATGTCCGGGTTGAGCGAGAGCGCCTCGTCGACCCGTTCGTCGTTGACCCGCTTGCCGATGCGCTCCTCCATCCACATGCGGGCGCCGCCGGCGCCGCAGCAGAAGCCGCGCTCCTTGTGGCGGTGCATCTCCTCGTTGCGCAGGCCGGGGACGCGGCCGATGATCTCGCGCGGCGGGGTGTAGACCTTGTTGTGGCGGCCGAGGTAGCAGGGGTCGTGGTAGGTGATCAGGCCCTCGACGGGGGTGACCGGCAGCAGCCTGCCGGCGTCGACGAGGTGCTGGAGCAGCTGGGTGTGGTGGATGACCTCGTAGTGGCCGCCGAGCTGGGGGTACTCGTTGGCGATGGTGTTGAAGCAGTGCGGGCAGGTGGTGACGATCTTCCTGGCGGCGGCCTCGTTGAGGGTCTCCACGTTCTGCTGGCCGAGCTGCTGGAACAGGAACTCGTTGCCCAGCCGGCGGGCGGAGTCGCCGGTGCACGACTCGTCGCCGCCCATGATCGCGAAGGAGACGCCGGCGATGTGCAGCAGTTCGGCGAAGGCCTTGGTGGTCTTCCTGGCGCGGTCCTCGAGGGCGCCGGCGCAGCCGACCCAGTAGAGGTACTCGATGTCGGTGAGGTTCTCGACGTCCTGGCCGACGACGGGGACGTCGAAGTCGACCTCCGCGGTCCACTCCAGGCGCTTCTTCTTGGCCAGGCCCCAGGGGTTTCCCTTGCGCTCCAGGTTCTTGAGCATGGTGCCGGCCTCGCTCGGGAACGAGGACTCGATCATCACCTGGTAGCGGCGCATGTCGACGATGTGGTCGACGTGCTCGATGTCGACCGGACACTGCTCGACGCAGGCGCCGCAGGTGGTGCAGGACCAGAGGACGTCGGGGTCGATCACGCCGTTCTGGTCGGCGGGCGCGACCAGGGGGCGGTCGGTGGTCTCGCCGGCCAGCAGGTAGGGCGCGGTGGCGTGCGCGTGGTCCCGCAGGGACATGATCAGCAGCTTGGGCGAGAGCGGCTTGCCGGTGTTCCAGGCGGGACACTGGGACTGGCAACGGCCGCACTCGGTGCAGGTGGAGAAGTCGAGCAGGCCCTTCCAGGAGAAGTGCTCGATCTGGGAGACGCCGAACTGGGCGTCCTCCTCTGGGTCTTCGAAGTCGATGGGTTGGCCGCCCGAGGTCATGGGCTGGAGCGCGCCGAGGGCCGTGGCGCCGTCCGCGTTCCGCTTGAACCAGATGTTGGGAAAGGCCAGGAAGCGGTGCCAGGCGACGCCCATGTCGGTGTTCATGCCGACGGTGATGGCCCAGACCATGGTGGTGCCGAGTTTGATCAGGGCGACGAGGTAGACGAGGTTCTGCAGGGCGCCGGTGGACAGCCCGTCGAAGGCGGCGACCAGCGGGTAGCTGACGAAGTAGGACGCCTCGTAGCCGGCGACGTGGTGCAGGGCTCCTTCGAGGCCGCGGAGCAGCAGGATGCAGACGCCGATGGTGAGGATGACGTACTCGACGAAGTAGGCCTGCCAGGCGGTGGAGCCGGCGAACCTGGACTTGCGCCCGGCCCTGGAGGGCAGGCTGAGCTGCCGGATGACGATCAGGGCCGCGATGCCGAGGGTCGTCATCAGCGCGATGAACTCGATGTACATCTCGTACGGGACGAAGCCGCCGAGCACGGGGAGCGTCCAGTCCGCCTGGAAGAGCTGGCCGTAGGCCTGGAGGATGGTCAGGCCGAGGGTGAGGAAGCCGATCGCCACGAACCAGTGGGCGATGCCGACGGGTGCCCAGCGGTTCATCCGGGTGTGGCCGAGGAACTCGCGGGCCAGGGTCAGGGTGCGCTGGCGGGGGTCGTCGGTGCGCTGGCCCTTCGGCACGGGCTGACCGAGGCGGAGACGGCGGACGATCTCCACGACGGCCCGGCCGAACAGCGCGACGGCGACCGCGGTGAGCACCAGCGAGACGACGATCGCGGCGAGTTGCATGACGGCGGCTCCTCGGCGTGCGGATGAGGTGGGGCTGTGGCTCGGCTGGCGGTCGGGCCGACGAGGGCTTGCAAGATAGCTCAGCGAAATCCTACTGGAGGGTAACTTCACCTGACCAGCGGATCGACATCAGCCCTGTGGGCCGCCTCGCCCGGCCGTCCGAGGCGCGACTTGACTTCAAGTTATGTTGAGATACGAGCCTGACCCGTGCACGGGAAGCGTGTCCGGGAAAGGGGACGTACACATGGAGCAGGAACGGCGTGAGCTGGCCGTCGCGGTGATCGGGGGCAGCGTGAGGGCCGGCAGGTTCGGGCCGGCGGTCGCGGTCTGGGCCGCGGATCAGGTGCGGCGACGATCCGACATGACGGCGGACGCCGTGGACGTGGCGGACGCCGAGCTGCCGTTGGACATGGGCGGATACGGCGCGGACCCCACCCCGGGGGCGCTGTCGCCCAGGCTCGCCGCGGCGGACGCCTTCGTCGTGGTCACCCCCGAGTACAACCACAGCTATCCGGCGGCGCTCAAGAACGTGATCGACTGGCACCGCGGGGAGTGGCAGGCCAAGCCCGTCGCCTTCGTCTCCTACGGCGCCATGTCCGGCGGCCTGCGGGCGGTCGAGCATCTGCGGGTCGTCTTCGCCGAGCTGCACGCCGTCACCATCCGGGACACCGTGAGCTTCCACAACGCCTGGGAGCGGTTCGACGCCGCCGGCCGGCCCGTGGACACCGAGGGCTGCGGGCGGGCGGCCAAGGCGATGCTCGACCAACTCGCCTGGTGGGGACACGTGCTCCGCGACGCCCGGGCGACCCGCCCGTACGCCTCGTGAACGCCCGGGCGGTTGCCGGCGTCATCGTGCTCGGCGCGCTGACGACGGTCCTGGACACCACGATCGTCAACGTCGCGCTCAACCCGCTGGCCCGCGAGTTCGACGTGCCGCTGACCACCATCCAGTGGATCGCCTCCGGCTACACGCTCGCCCTGGCCGCGGTCATCCCGGCCACCGCCTGGGCCATGGCGCGGTTCGGCAGCCGGCGCCTCTACCTGCTTGCCATGGGCCTGTTCACGGTCGGCTCCGGCCTCGCCGGGCTGGCCTGGAACGCGGAGTCGCTGATCGGCTTCCGGGTGCTGCAGGGCCTCGGCGGCGGCATGGTGATGCCGGTGGGCATGGCGATCATCATCCGGGTCGCCGCCCAGGAGGGCCGGCAGGGCGCCATGATGTCGCTGCTCGGACTGCCCATCCTGGTGGGGCCCGTCGCCGGACCGGTGCTCGGAGGCTGGCTGGTGGACGAGATCTCCTGGCGCTGGATGTTCTTCATCAACCTCCCGATCGGGCTGCTCACCGTGGTGCTGGCCCGCCGGATCCTCCCGGCCGACGCGCCACGGCCGGGCCGCCGGCTCGACGTGCCGGGGCTGCTGATGCTCTCGCCGGGCCTCGCCGCCGTGATCTACGGGCTGACCCGGGCCAGCGAGGGGACCGACGGGCTCGGCAACCCCGCGTCGTTCCTCCCGGTGCTCGCGGGGATCGCGCTCGTGATCGGATTCGTGGCCCGGGCGCTGACGGTCGACGAGCCACTGCTCGACCTGCGGCTGCTGCGGCGCCGGCCACTGGCCGTCGGGGCTGTGACCTCGCTGCTCTTCGTCACCGGCTACTTCGGGTCGATGCTCCTGGCGCCCATGTACTACCAGGAGGTGCGCGACACGTCGGTGTTGGTCTCCGGGCTGCTGTGCGCGCCGCTCGGGCTCGCCGCCGGAACCATGATGCAGGTGACGGGCCGGCTGATAGACCGGATCCCGCCGCGGCTGATCGTGCTGCCCGGGGTCCTGCTGGCGACGACCGGGCTCGCCGCCTTCGCCGCCCAGGCCGAGCCGGACGCCTCCTACCTCCGGCTGGGGATCACCCTGGCGGTGATGGGGACCGGCGTGGGCATGGTGATGATGCCGAACATCGCGGCCGCCACCCGCGCCATCTCCACGGCGGACGCGCCGGCCGCCTCCACCCTGCTCAACATCACCTCCCAGGTCGCCGGGGCCATCGGCCCCGCGATGATCTCCATGGTGTTGGCCGGGCAGCTCTCCACCCGGGCCGGAGCCGGCGACCCGGCCGCGTTGGCCGGTGGCTACCAGCACACCTACGTCTGGGGCGTGCTGGTCATGGCCGCCGCGGTACTGCCGGCGCTGCTGATCTCCGGGCGGCCACCGGAACCGGTCGCGGGAGAAGGGCCCATCGACCGGCCGGTCGGCGGCCGATCGAGGGAAGTCGCGGACAAATAATCCCAAAAGCCTTCAATGGGTCTCCGGTGCGCGCACGATGGACCGACATCGAGCGCGCACCGGAAGGCTGGGCAGTCGTTTGTTCGCACACACGTCACGCGGTCACGGAGTGCTGTGGTGGCTGCTCCTCGCCTTCGGCGCACTGCTCGCCATCGCGGCCGGGACCGCCCTCTGGGCCTTCCACTCGCTGGAGGGCAACATCCGCACCGACCACGCCGCGACGCGCGAACTCGACGCGCACGCCGCGGAACGGCCCCACGCGGGCACCGGAAGGGCCAGGAACGTCCTCGTGATCGGCGAGGACTTCGGCTCGGGCACCGGAAACGCCCGCTCCGACACCGTGCTGCTGCTGCACCTGTCAGGCGACGGCGAGCGGGCCCAGGCCGTCAACGTGCCGCGCGACATCGTCGTGGACATCCCCGGCTGCCGCACCCCCGAGGGCACGACAAGCGAGCCGCAGCACGCGCAGTTCAACTGGGCGTTCCAGTTCGGCGGGGCGGCCTGCACGATCCGCACCCTCGAACAACTGACCGGCGTCCGGATCGACCACCACGTCGTCGTCGGCTTCGAGGGCTTCGCGGACATCGTGGACGCCGTCGGCGGGGTGGAGGTGGAGCTCGCCGAGGACGAGCACGACCCCAACGTGGGCCACGACCTCAGCGCCGGCCGCCACCTGCTCGACGGCGAGCAGGCACTCGCCTACGTCAGGGCCCGGGTCTACGTCGGCGACGGCAGCGACCTCAACCGGCTCATGCGCCAGCAGGAGTTCCTCGGGCGCGTCTACGAGAAGGTGACGACCCAGGGAACCCTGGCCAACCCGGCCAAGCTCTACCCCGTGCTCGCCGCGGTGACCTCGTCGATCACCGCCGACCCCGGGCTCGACTCCCTCGACGCGCTGTCCGGTCTGGTGGCCGATCTGCGGGCGGTGCCGGACGGCGGCGTCTCCTTCCACACCGTGCCCACGGTGCCCCACCCCGAGCGACCCAACCGGCTGACGCTCGACCACCAACTCGCCGACGAACTCTTCGCCGACCTGCGCGCCGACCGGCCGCTGCCGGAGCGGGCCTGAGCACCCGTCGGTGCCCGGGACCGAGCCGTCGGCCGAGATGCGTGCTCCTGACGCTCGTGCTGGCATGGAGAGGTGATCATCACCATTGTGGGCACGGGCAGCATGGCCCGTGGCATAGCGACCCGCGCGCTGGCCGGCGGGCACACGGTGCGGCTGATAGGCCGCTCCGCCGAGCAGGCGGCCGCCCTCGCCGACGAACTGCGCCGGGCAGCTCCCGGCGGTGAAGGTGACGTGCACCAGTCCGACGCGATCGCCGTCGAGGACGCGGACCTGGTGGTGCTCGCCGTGCCCTACCCGGCCGGCCGAGAGGTGGCCGCCGACTACGGCACCGCCCTGACCGGATCCGTCGTCGTGGACATCTCCAACCCGGTGGACTTCTCCACGTTCGACTCGCTGGCGGTGCCGGCCAGCACCTCGGCGGCCGAGGAGATCGCGGCCGAGGCCGCCCCGGGCGCCCCGGTGGTGAAGGCCTTCAACACCACCTTCGCCGCGACCCTGTTGTCGGGCCAGGTGGCCGGACAACCGCTGGACGTACTGATCGCGGGCGACGACGAGGACGCCAAGCGAGCCGTGGCCGAGCTGGCCGCCTCCGGCGGCCTGCGGCCGCTGGACGTGGGACCGCTACGCCGCGCCCGGGAACTGGAGGCCTTTCAGTTCCTTCACATGGCGGCCCAGGAGCGACTCGGCCTCAACTGGTCGAGCGCCGTCAAGATCCTGCCCTGAGGGCCGGACCTCGGGAGTTCGCATGTGGGTTCGCCGGATCGCCCTGTGGGCCGCCGCCATCCTGCCCATCGCCAGCCTGGTGACCTGGGACACGCCGCCGTTCGTCGGCGCCACGCCGCCGGCCTCCGCCGAGAGATCGTTTCCCGCCGTGGAGCGCCCCACGGCCGCGCCTCCCGTCATCACCCGCGCGAGCTGGGGTGCCGACGAGGAACTGCGCACCGAGCCCGTCACCTACACCGGGGCGGCCCGGGCCGTCTTCGTGCACCACACCAACCACCCGGACGACTACGACTGCGCCGACGTGCCGGAGATGCTGCGAGGCATGCAGCAGGACCATGTCCTGTGGAAGGGCTGGGACGACGTCGGCTACAACTTCGTGGTCGACCGCTGCGGCACCATCTACGAGGGCCGGGGAGGCGGCGCCGACCGCTTCGTGCAGGGGGCGCACACCACGGGCTTCAACGCGGACAGCGTGGGCATCGCGGCGCTCGGCGACTTCGGCACCGAGGGCAGCGTGCCGGCCGTGCTGGTGTCGGCGATCGCCAAGATCGCGGCCTGGAAACTGCGGCCCGGCACCGACCCGCGGGGCGAGGTGCGGATGGTCTCCACCAACGACGACAGCCGGGTGCCGGCCGGCGACCCGGCCGAGCTCGACGTGATCTCCGGACATCGCGACATCGTGGAGACCTACTGCCCCGGCGACGTGCTGTACACCAAGCTTCCCGAGATCCGCGCCGAGGCGGCCCGGCTGCGGAGCGCCGCGCATGGCTGAGCGCGCGCGGCGCCCGGCCGCCGCGCCCCGGGCCGACTCCGCCGCGCCGGCCGGCCGGGTCGCCGGCGGCGGCGCCTCCTCGGCGTGCGGGCGACGCGCCGGTGACGATGACGGCCTGACCGCCCCTCCGAGGCGGCTGCCGCCTCTGCCTCTGCCTCTGCCGCTGTCGCCCGGACGGCCGGCTCCGCCGTGACGCTGCCTCTTCCTGGCCCGCTGCCCGGCGCCGGGCCCGCCCAGGTGCTGCCGCGCTGGCTGCGCCTGCTGCCGGCCGCGCTGCTGATCGGCACGGCCGTCGCCCAGCTGGCCGAGCCGCGCTCCCAGCAGTTCGGCTACCTGCTGTCCGCGCTGCCGCCGCTGACGGGGCTGATCTACGGACCGGGGCTGACGACGGTGCTCGGCGCGGCGGTGGTCGTGCTGCTCGCGCTTCCCGTGACCCGCCCCGGCCACGTCTCGGGCGGCGACCTGGCCGCGGTGGTGGCCATCACCGTGTTCAGTGTGCTGGTGTCGTGGCTCAGGGCGCGCTACACCCGCGACCTGGTGGTGTTCCGCAGCGTGGCGGAGGCCGCCCAGCGCGCGGTGCTTCCGCCGCTTCCCGAACGGGTCGGACCGGTGCGTTGCGCCGGGCTCTACCGCGCGGCGCAACGCGGCGCCCTGGTCGGCGGGGACCTCTACGACGTGCGGGCGGGGCCGCGCGGCGTGCGGGCGCTCGTCGGGGACGTGCAGGGGCACGGGGTCGCCGCGGTGGGCACCGTCGCCTCGATTCTCGGCACCTTTCGGGAGGCAGTGCTCGACGAGGCGGGGCTCGAGGGGGTGGCGGCGCGCGTCGACCGGCGGCTGCGGCTCGAGGCGGGCGACCGAGTCGAGCTGTTCGCCACGGCGCTTCTGCTCGAGTTCCCTCAGGGCGGGACGGTGGTCAGGCTCGTGAGCTGCGGGCATCCGCCGCCGCTGCTGCTCAGGGGTGGCACGGTGCGCGAGCTGACCGCTCCGCCCGGACCGCCGCTCGGGCTCGGGGTGTCCGGCGGGGGCGCGCCCCGGCTCACCGACGTCGAGCTCTCGGCGGGCGACGTGCTGCTCGGCTACACGGACGGGGTGACGGAGGCGCGGGGGCCGGACGGCACGTTCTACCCGCTGCTCGACCGGCTCGCCAGCCGGCTCGGGGCGGACGGTGTGCTGCCGCCGAGTGCCGTGGTGGACTTTGTCTGGCGGGACCTCACGGCCTTCGCCGAGGAGATCAGGGACGACGTGGCGCTCCTCTCCCTCAGCCTGGACTCCGAACCAGACGCGGGCTCGGATCCGGATGTCGAGGGTGAGGTGTCCTTCGATTCGGGCTTGTAGAACTCTCATGGTCACGGAGAGTAATCGCTTGAGTGTAAGGTCAGGATAAGAGTTGAGTCAGGTTCGCTCAGGTCATTTGACTGGAGGTGCCGGCTGAGGCAGTCTTGAGTCAGTTACGCTCAAGCCAGCGACGTCAAGCAGCCGGAGGAAACTGAAATGGCACGTGCGGTCGGCATCGACCTGGGTACGACGAACTCCGTCGTCAGTGTTCTCGAAGGCGGTGAGCCCACCGTCATCACCAACGCCGAGGGCGCCAGGACCACGCCGTCCGTTGTGGCCTTCGCGAAGAACGGCGAGGTGCTGGTCGGCGAGGTCGCCAAGCGCCAGGCCGTCACCAACGTGGACCGGACGATCCGGTCGGTCAAGCGCCACATGGGCACCGACTGGAAGATCGGCCTGGACGGCAAGGACTTCAACCCGCAGCAGATCAGCGCCTTCATCCTGCAGAAGCTCAAGCGGGACGCCGAGGCGTACCTGGGCGAGAAGGTCACCGACGCGGTGATCACCGTCCCGGCGTACTTCAACGACCACGAGCGCCAGGCCACCAAGGAAGCCGGCGAGATCGCCGGTCTGAACGTGCTGCGGATCGTGAACGAGCCGACCGCGGCCGCCCTCGCCTACGGCCTGGAGAAGGACGACCAGACCATCCTCGTCTTCGACCTCGGTGGCGGCACCTTCGACGTCTCGCTGCTCGAGATCGGCGACGGCGTGGTCGAGGTCAAGGCCACCAACGGTGACAACCACCTCGGTGGCGACGACTGGGACCAGCGCGTCGTGGACCACCTGGTCCGCCAGTTCGCCAACGCGCACGGCGTCGACCTCTCCAAGGACAAGATGGCCCTCCAGCGGCTGCGCGAGTCCGCGGAGAAGGCGAAGATCGAGCTCTCCTCCTCCACCGAGACCACGATCAACCTGCCCTACATCACGGCCTCGGCCGAGGGCCCGCTGCACATGGACGAGAAGCTCACCAGGGCGCAGTTCCAGCAGCTCACCTCCGATCTGCTGGAGCGCTGCAAGACCCCGTTCCACAACGTGATCAAGGACGCCGGCATCCAGCTCTCCGAGATCGACCACGTGGTGCTGGTCGGTGGCTCGACCCGGATGCCCGCCGTCGCCGGTCTGGTGCGTGAGCTCACCGGCGGCAAGGAGGCCAACAAGGGCGTCAACCCGGACGAGGTCGTGGCCATCGGCGCCAGCCTCCAGGCCGGTGTGCTCAAGGGCGAGGTCAAGGACGTCCTGCTGCTCGACGTCACCCCGCTGTCCCTCGGCATCGAGACCAAGGGCGGCATCATGACCAAGCTGATCGAGCGCAACACCACGATCCCGACCAAGCGCTCCGAGATCTTCACCACGGCCGAGGACAACCAGCCGTCCGTGCAGATCCAGGTCTACCAGGGCGAGCGCGAGATCGCGGCCTACAACAAGAAGCTCGGCATGTTCGAGCTGACCGGTCTTCCGCCGGCGCCGCGCGGGATCCCGCAGATCGAGGTCACCTTCGACATCGACGCCAACGGCATCATGCACGTCTCCGCCAAGGACCTCGGTACCGGCAAGGAGCAGCGGATGACCGTCACCGGAGGCTCTGCGCTTCCGAAGGACGACATCGAGCGGATGATGCGCGACGCCGAGCAGTACGCGGAGGAGGACAAGCGCCGCCGCGAGGCCGCCGAGACGCGCAACCAGGCCGAGCAGCTGAAGTACACGACGGAGAACTTCCTCAAGGAGAACGCGGAGAAGGTCCCCGGCGACGTCAAGACCGAGGTCGAGGCCGCCATCGCCGAGCTGGCCGAGCAGCTGAAGGGCGAGGACACCGCGGCCATCCGCGAGGCGTCCGAGACGTTGGCCGCCACCAGCCAGAAGCTTGGCCAGGCCATGTACGCGGACGCGCAGGCGGCCCAGGCCGCCGGTGGCGCGGCGCCCGGCGCCGCGCCGGGCGCGCAGGGTGCCGACGAGGACGTCGTCGACGCCGAGATCGTGGACGACGACAAGCCGAAGGGCGGTGCCGCGTGACGCAGGACCCGCAGGGCTTCGACAAGGAGCCCGAGGTCCCCGACGCCGAGGCGGCGAACCAGGACGTGCCGGCCGAGTCCGCCGCCGAGTCCCCCGAGCGGGCCGGCGCGGACACGGCGGCCGGGGACACGATCCCCGAGCCGTCGGCTGCCGACCTCCAGGACGTGGCGCTGACCGCCCAGCTCGACCAGGCTCGCTCGGCGCTGAACGAGCGCACCCAGGACGTGCAGCGGCTCCAGGCGGAGTTCCAGAACTACCGCCGGCGCGTCGAGCGCGACCGGATCGCCGTCAAGGAGGTGGCGATCGCCAACCTCCTCACCGAACTGCTGCCGGTGCTGGACGACATCGGTCGCGCGCGGGACCACGGCGAGCTGGTCGGCGGCTTCAAGCACGTCGCTGAGTCGCTCGAGATGGTGGCGGCGAAGATGGGCCTCGCCCAGTTCGGCAAGGAGGGCGAGCCCTTCGACCCGATGATCCACGAGGCCCTGATGCACAGCTACTCGCCGGACGTCGCGGAGACCACGTGCGTGCAGATCCTCCAGCCGGGGTACCGAATCGGCGACCGGACGATTCGCCCGGCCAGGGTCGGAGTGGCCGAGCCGCAGCCGGGCAAGCCCGCCGACCAGGACGAGAGCGCGCCCGAGAAGGACAACGGCGGTGGCCCTGACGAGGGCTGACGCCACGGTGGTGGGGAAGGAGGAACGCCGGGGATGAGCACCAAGGACTTCATCGAGAAGGACTACTACAAGGTCCTCGGCGTTCCTCGTGACGCCACCGAGGCCGAGATCAAGAAGGCGTACCGCAAGCTGGCCCGGGAGAACCACCCGGACGCCAACAAGGGGGACGTACGCGCCGAGGACCGCTTCAAGGACGTCTCCGAGGCCTACGACGTGCTCGGGGACGCGAAGCGGCGCAAGGAGTACGACGAGGCGCGTGCTCTCTTCGGCAACGGCGGCTTCCGGCCGGGGCCGGGCGCCGGCGGCCAGTTCAACTTCGACCTGGGCGACCTGTTCGGCGGCCCCCAGGGCACAGGACCGGGCCCCGGCGGGGCGGCCGGTGGCTTCGGCGGCGGCATCGGAGACGTGTTCGGCGGCCTGTTCAACCGGGGCGGCGCGGGCACTCGCACCACTCCGCGCCGGGGCCAGGACATCGAGTCCGAGGTGACCCTCAGCTTCACCGAGGCCGTGTCGGGGGCCACCGTTCCGCTGCGGATGTCGTCCAGCGCGGCGTGCAAGGCGTGTTCCGGCACCGGTGACAAGAACGGCACACCGCGGGTGTGCCCGACGTGTGTCGGCACCGGCCAGGTCAGTCGCGGCGGCGGGGGCGGCTTCTCGCTCACCGACCCGTGCGTGGACTGCAAGGGGCGCGGCCTGATCGCCCAGGATCCGTGTCCGGTCTGCCGCGGCAGCGGGCGGGCCACCAGCTCGCGCACCATGCAGGTGCGTATCCCGGCGGGCGTCGACGACGGCCAGCGGATCCGGTTGCGTGGCAAGGGCGCGCCCGGCGAGCGCGGGGGGCCCAACGGCGACCTGTATGTCGTCGTCCATGTGGACGAACATCCGATATTCGGCAGGCGAGGTGACAATCTCACCATCACCGTGCCCGTCACCTTCCCGGAAGCGGCGCTGGGTGGTGAGATCAAGGTGCCGACGCTCGGTGGTCCTCCCGTCACCCTGAAGTTGCCACCGGGCACCCCGGCCGGCCGCACCATGCGAGCGCGTGGCAAGGGCGCGGTGCGCAAGGACGGCTCCCGGGGCGACCTGTTGGTGACGATCGAGGTCGCGGTACCCCGCGATCTGGGCGACAGGGCGCGCAACGCCCTGGAGGAGTACCGCGCGGCAGCAGAGGGCGAGGATCCTCGGGCAGGGCTGTTCGAGGCCGCGAAGGGAGAGTAAGAGATGGACGGCCGGCACGGACCGAGTAGTAACTCCTATGGGAACCCCTACGAGCTGACCGAAGACACGCCGGTATACGTCATCTCCGTCGCGGCGCAGCTCTCCGGGCTGCATCCGCAGACGCTCAGGCAGTACGACCGGCTCGGGCTGGTCTCGCCGGACCGTACCGCCGGCCGCGGCCGGCGGTACTCGGCGCGCGACATCCAGCTGCTGCGAGAGGTGCAGCGGCTCTCCCAGGACGAGGGCATCAACCTCGCCGGGATCAAGCAGATCATCGCGCTGCAGACCCAGGTCGCGACCCTCCAGGCACAGGTGGCCGAGCTCCAGGCGGCCGTGGAGGGCGCCGCGTTGGCGATGCGTCAGCGGGAGGCGCAGGTGCACGCCTCCTACCGGCGTGACCTGGTGCCCTATCAGGACGTCAGGCAGTCCTCGGCGATCGTCGTCTGGCGGCCCGACCGCGGGCGCTGACCCGACCTGGCCGCCGGGTGGTCACCCCCGCACACCGATCGGCCGGTCGACACCCCGCACCCTGGCCAGGGCGGTGGCGAGCGGCGGGAGCACCAGGGCGGTGAAGGCGACGGCGTAGAGCCAGCCCGCGAGGATGTCGGTGGCCCAGTGCACGCCGAGGTAGACCCGGCTGGCGCCGACCAGCACGGCCCAGACGGCGGGGAGGCCGTACGCGAGGGCGCGGGGGAGATGGCGCGACAGCACCAGGGCGAAGCCGATGGCGATCATGCCGGACGTGGCGGCGTGCCCCGAGGGCATCGAAGGGTTGTCCGGGTGGGTGAGCCAGTCGGCGACCGGGGGGCGAGGCCGGCCCAGCCAGTTGACCAGTAGCCAGCGGAACAGCATCCCCACCAGCAGGGTGCCGAGGCCGACCACCGCGCCCAGCCACCATCGGCGCGGGATCGCCAGCGCGCCGGCGATCGCGCCCAGGGCCATGGCGGGAGGGCCGCTGCCGGTGTCGGTGATCGCCTTGAAGGTGGTGGTCCAGGCGGGGCTTCGGTGGTCGACGGCCCAGTCGTGCAGCCTGGAGTCCAGCGCGAAGGGCGCGCCGCCCCTGACCGCCACGGTGATCATGAGCGCGGCCAGCACGGCGGCGGCCAGGGCGGCGATGACGAGCGGTCGGCGGGGCATCGTCCCCATCGTAACGAGCCCCGCCGACCGCCGGGTTGGTCAGTGTCCCGACCAGCCGAGCTCCACGTCGGCCGCGCGGACGAAGCCGATCCGGTGGCCGAGCTGGATCTGGTAGTACCTCTCGCCCCGCACCACCTGGTGGTCGGCCGGGTCGAAGGTGACGGCCCGGTAGTACTCGCTGTCGGTGCGCAGCCCGACCGCGTACTCCTGGTCGGCCGGGATCTCGTAGGCGAGCGGCACCACCGACTGCACCGGGACGTCCGCCGGGTAGGCCGTGGCCTCCGGGTAGGCGCGGCCGTAGACCGGGATGGTCGTCGCGCCCGGCTTGCCGGTGACGACCGGGCCCTGGGCGTTGACGGCGGTCGGCGCGTCGGCCGGGTTGTGGAACCAGGCCTCCTGGCCCAGGTACCAGACGGCCGTCCACTCACCCTCGCGGTCGGCTACCGCGAAGGTCTGGCCGGCCGAGGCCCGGGCGCCCACGTCGTTCACGCCGGTCGAGGACTCGCCGCCGCCCGGGTGGGTGGCGATGTCGCGGACCAGCGGCGCGTCGTGGCTCGGGGCGGTGTACAGCCGGACGGCGCCCGAGCCGTGCGGCTCGCAAGCGGCGCCGGTGCCGCCGCAGTTCACGTAGGAGGGGGTGTTGGAGTCGTAGTCCGGCGCGATGGTGACCAGGCCGCCGCGCGGGCCGGCCGTGGCGTGGAAGGGGGCGCCGAGGAGATCGAAGTAGTGCGACCAGTCCCAGTAGGGGCCGGGGTCGGTGTGCATGCCGGAGACGTTGGCGTTGGTCGGGCCCTGGACGTTGTCGTGGCCGATGATGTGCTGCCGGTCGAGCGGGATGTCGTACGCGCGGGCCAGGTACCGCACCAGGCGGGCCGAGGTGCGGTACATCGCCTCCGTGTACCAGGCGTCGGGATCGGTGAGGAAGCCCTCGTGTTCGAGGCCGATGGACTTGGCGTTGACGTACCAGTTGCCGGCGTGCCAGCCGACGTCCCTGGTGGGGAGGTGCTGCGCGATCTGGCCGTCCGAGGAGCGCAGGCTGTAGTGCCAGGAGACGTAGGTCGGGTCCTGCACCAGGTCGAGCGTGGTCTCCCAGGTGGCCTCGGTGTCGTGGATGACGATGTAGTCGACGTCCTGCGAGTTCGGCCGGTCGGCGAGGTCGTGGTTGCCGTAGTCGCCGTCGCCCAGCTCCTGGTAGGGGGCGGGGATCCAGTCGCAGGCCACGCTCCGCGGGCACTCCACCTCGGGGGCACGGCCCTGGCTCGGCAGGCCGAGCGCGTCGACGGTCGCGGTGTCGGGCGTGACGTCGGCGGGGGCCAGGACGACTCGCTGGCCGCTGTCGGTGACGCGGGTGGCGCCGGTGGCGATCAGGTCGTAGACGTCGTCCGCGAAGACCTGGGCCGCCTCCCGGGTCTCGGCGCCCGCGTAGCCGGCGACGGCGGCGTACCAGTCGGCGGGGTCGTCGCTGAGCGGGGCGCCGAGTTGGCGTTGGGTCTGGGCGAGGAGCGCGGCGCCGCCGGCGACGTTGGCGGCCTCGCTGGCGCGGAGCTCGTCGGCGGGGATCCCGGTCAGGTCCGCGGCGCGCGGCAGGGTGCGCGCCGCGGGTGCGCGCACCGCCGCCTGCTCGGCCACGGCGGCGGCCATCGTCGCGGTCGCGGCCGCGGTCGCGTCCTCGGCCCGGTCACCCGTGGCGACGGCCGAGACCGGGCGGGAGTCGTCGCCGCGCGGGTCCTCGGCGCCGTCCGTGTGGTGCCCGTGGCCGGCGGACTCGGCGAGCGCGGTGGCCGCGTCCGTCAGGTGCATCGGGCCGTAGCCGCCCGAGACGCTGGCCGCGCCGCGGTGGCCGTCCCAGCGCGACTCCAGGTAGGCGACGCCGAGCAGCACGCTCTCCGGCACGTCGTACCGGTCGGCGGCCTCGGCGAACGCGGACTGGAGCGCGGTGTCGTCGGAGTCCGCGGCGGCGGGTGGGCCGGTCAGCAGCAGGGGCAGGGCGACGGCCGTGGCCGCGGTGGCGGCCATGGCGATCAGGCGGGTTCTGGGTGCTCGTCCTCGCAAGTCGGCCTCCGGAGGTAGTGGGCATGGGCATGCTCGTGGTGCCGGATAACGCCGTCAATGCGCCTCGGATAACCGGGAGTTGCACGTCAGGGCGGTGGGTGCGGGGTTTCGCCATGACGAGTGTGTCGCCTGCGGCGCGGCAGTGGTCCACACCGGTGGCGCGGCGGCGGGCTTTGCTGGATCTTTACCGGTCGGCGGCCCCGGCACCGCCACTCCATCGGCTGACGGCGGCTGGACAGGCCCACCGCGCGGCTCCCAGGGTGTCCGTATGAAAACTCCGCTGCTGTCGATCCTCGCCGCGGTCTCGCTGGCCGGGCTCTCCGCGCCGCCGACGGCCGCGGCCGCCGAGCGGTGGGACGGCGGCACGGTCGCCACCGTGGGCAAGATCATCTGGGACGCCGGTGGCGGCCGGCTCGGCCTCTGCTCGGGCGCCGTCGTGGACGCGCCCAACGGCAGCGTGGTGGCCACCGCCGCGCACTGCGCGCGGACCAGGGAGAACCCGGATCCGCCGCGCGAGGCGTGGTTCGTGCCCGGGTACGACCACGACGAGGACGACTACCGGGAGGACGGCTGGCGCATCGCCTCCTGGCGTACCCCGGAGGGCTGGGACGTCAGCCGGGAGACGGTGGAGGTGCTGCCGCACGACTACGCCTTCCTCACGCTGGCGAAGAAGAACGGCCGGACGGTGCAGGAGGCGCAGGGCGCCAACCGGCTGGTGTTCGAGCCGGTGACGGAGGGCCGGCGGGTCGCGGCGCTCGGCTACCCGGCGGCCGACCCCTACGACGGGGAGTCGCTGCGCTACTGCGAGGGCGACACCGACGTGCTGGGCCCTGGCGAGGCCCAGGAGCCCAACGTGGGCGGTCTGGTGCTCGACGACTGCGATCTGACCGCCGGGTCGAGCGGCGGGCCGTGGATGCAGGACTTCGCGGCCGATGGCCAGTCGGGGACGGTGGTCGCGGTGATGTCGGTGGGCAGCGCCGACGGGCACGTGGTGGGCCGGCCGTTCCCCGAGGAGGCGCGGGAGCTGTTCGCCGCCGCCGGCGACTGAGCCGGGCCGGCCGGGGGCCAGCCGGGTCAGCCGGGGCAGCCGGGTAAGCGGACGGCGCCGGTGTCCGGCGCGAAGCCGAAGGGGTCGGGCAGCGGGTGGGGGGTGGGGGCGCCGAAGCGGGCGGAGACGACCTCCCTGTGGTCGTCCCTCAGCGGCTGGCTGAACGGGCTGACGGTCTCGTGGCCTCGATCCACCACCACCATCGGCACGCCCGCCGGCCCTCCATGCCGGGGTGCCTCAGGACAAGATCCTCTTCACCCGAAAGGGGGCAGGCGAAGGAGTGGACGAATTGCGGGTTGAGTGGCGTAGACTCAACTTATCGCACGTTGTCATTAGCAGCTACAGGGAGGCGTCGCGGAAGTGAACGGGGAGCTGACCAACCGAAGCCGGGAGGCGATCAGCGCGGCCAACGATCGGGCGTTGGCCGACGGGCACCCGGACATCACTCCGGCTCATCTGCTGCTCGCCCTGCTCTCCGGGCAGGAGAACGAGAACATCCAGGACCTGCTCGCGTCCGTCGACGCCGACCAGGCCGCGCTCCGTTCCGGTGCCGAGCGGGTGCTCGGCGCGCTGCCGAGCGTCCAGGGCTCCTCCGTCGCCAAGCCCCAGCCGAACCGGGAGACGCTGTCCGTCCTCTCGGACGCCGCTCAGCGGGCCAAGGAGCTGGGCGACTCGTTCCTCTCCACCGAGCACCTGCTGATCGGCCTCGCGGCGCGCGGCGGGGCTGTCGGGGAGCTGTTGGCCCGCCAGGGCGCCACCGACAAGAAGCTGCTGGCCGCGTTCCAGCGTGGCCGCGGCGGGCAGCGGGTCACCAGCCCCGATCCCGAGGGCACCTACAAGGCCCTGGAGAAGTTCGGCACCGACTTCACCGCCGCCGCCCGCGAGGGCCGGCTCGACCCGGTGATCGGGCGGGACCACGAGATCCGCCGCGTCGTGCAGGTGCTCTCCCGCCGCACCAAGAACAACCCGGTGCTGATCGGCGAGCCGGGCGTCGGCAAGACCGCCGTCGTCGAGGGGCTGGCCCAGCGCATCGTCAAGGGGGACGTCCCCGAGTCGCTGAAGAACAAGCGGCTGGTCTCGCTCGACCTCGGCGCCATGGTGGCCGGCGCCAAGTACCGGGGCGAGTTCGAGGAGCGGCTGAAGTCCGTCCTCGGCGAGATCAAGGAGAGCGACGGTCGGATCATCACCTTCATCGACGAGCTGCACACGGTCGTCGGCGCGGGCGCCGGTGCCGACTCGGCGATGGACGCGGGCAACATGCTGAAGCCCATGCTGGCCCGCGGCGAGCTGCGGATGGTCGGCGCCACCACGCTCGACGAGTACCGCGAGCGCATCGAGAAGGACGCGGCGCTCGAGCGGCGCTTCCAGCAGGTGCTGGTGGCCGAGCCGGGCGTGGAGGACTCCATCGCCATCCTGCGTGGGCTCAAGGGCCGCTACGAGGCCCACCACAAGGTGCAGATCGCCGACGGCGCGCTGGTCGCGGCCGCCGCGCTCTCCGACCGGTACATCACCTCGCGCTTCCTGCCCGACAAGGCGATCGACCTGGTGGACGAGGCCGCGTCCCGGCTCCGGATGGAGATCGACTCCTCGCCGGTCCAGATCGACGAGCTCCAGCGCTCCGTCGACCGGCTGAGGATGGAGGAGATGGCGCTGGCCGGCGAGTCGGACGTCTCGTCCCGGGCGCGGCTCGAGCGGATCCGGCGGGAGCTGGCCGACCGCGACGAGGAGCTGCGCGGCCTGACCGCCCGCTGGGAGAAGGAGAAGGAGAGCCTCAACCGGGTCGGCGAGCTCAAGGAGCGTCTCGACGAGACGCGTGGCCTGGCCGAGCGCGCCCAGCGGGACGGCGACTTCGAGACCGCGTCCAAGCTGCTGTACGCCGAGATCCCGGCGCTGGAGCGGGAGCTGGCCGCCGCCTCCGAGGCGGAGGCCGAGGCGGCCGGGTCCACCATGGTCAAGGAGGAGGTCGGCCCCGACGACATCGCCGACGTCGTCTCCGCCTGGACGGGCATCCCGGCCGGCCGGCTGCTCGAGGGCGAGACGGAGAAGCTGCTGCGGATGGAGGAGGAGCTCGGCCGGCGGCTGATCGGCCAGAGCGAGGCCGTCCAGGCCGTGTCGGACGCGGTGCGGCGCAGCCGCGCCGGGGTCGCCGACCCGGACCGGCCCACCGGCTCCTTCCTCTTCCTCGGCCCCACGGGCGTCGGCAAGACGGAGCTGGCCAAGGCGCTGGCCGACTTCCTCTTCGACGACGAGCGGGCCATGGTCCGCATCGACATGAGCGAGTACAGCGAGAAGCACTCCGTGGCCCGGCTGGTCGGGGCGCCCCCCGGCTATGTGGGATACGAGGAGGGCGGCCAGCTCACGGAGGCGGTCCGCCGCCGCCCCTACACCGTGGTGCTGCTCGACGAGGTGGAGAAGGCGCACCACGAGGTCTTCGACATCCTGCTCCAGGTGCTGGACGACGGCCGGCTGACCGACGGTCAGGGCCGCACGGTCGACTTCCGCAACACCATCCTCATCCTCACCTCCAACCTCGGCAGCCAGCACCTGATCGACCCGCTGGCCAAGCCGTCCGAGCAGCGGGAGGAGGTCCTGGCCGCGGTGCGGGCGGCCTTCCGGCCCGAGTTCCTGAACCGGCTCGACGACCTCGTGGTGTTCGGCGTGCTGACCGGCGGCGAGCTGGGCCGGATCGCCCGGTTGCAGATCGACGCGTTGCAGCGGCGGCTCGACGACCGGCGGCTCACGTTGGAGGTCACCGAGCTGGGGCTGCGCTGGCTGGCCGACGAGGGCAACGACCCGGCGTACGGCGCCCGGCCGCTGCGGCGCCTGGTGCAGACGGCGATCGGCGACCCGCTGGCCCGGCGGATCCTGTCCGGCGAGGTGCGGGACGGCGACACGGTCCGGGTGGACGCCAGTCCGGACGGGGGGCTGCGGCTGGACGTCGCCGAGCGCGACTGACCGGGCCTGGTGACGGGCCTCGGCAGGCCGGGCTCGCGGGCCGTACCACTGGTTGCCACGTCCCGGGAGTGATGGGGGAGTATGGGGAGAGCCTTCGAAACCCTATGAAGGGACTTATCCCGTGTCTGTCGACCCGTCCGCAATCCCGAACTTCGGGGGCCAGCCCGGCCGCCAGTCCGGCGGTCAACAAGGTGGCCAGCAAGGCGGCCAACCGCAGCAGGCGCGCAAGCCGGCGGGGCCGATCATGCCGAACAAGGAGCTGATCAAGCAGCTGCTCGACCGGATGAAGCTGAAGTACGTGGAGGACAAGCAGGGCGACCTGGTGGCGCCCTGGAAGGACTTCCGCACCTACTTCCTGTTCCGCGGCGAGGAGCAGCAGCGGATCCTGTCGGTGCGGACCTTCTACGACCGGCCGCACACCATCGACGACAAGCCGCGGCTGCTGGAGAGCGCCAACGAGTGGAACCACACCACGCTCTGGCCCAAGGTGTACACGCACACCAACGACGACGGCTCGGTGCGGCTGATCGGCGAGGTGCAGATGCTGATCGGGGCCGGCGTCGGCTTCGACCACTTCGTGGCGAGCCTGGTCAGCTGGGTCCGGGCCTCGGTCGAGTTCGACCGGTGGCTGGTCGAGCGCCTCGGCCTGGAGAAGGACGCCGAGTCCTCCGAGGAGCAGGACACCAACGACGGCGACGGTGACGCCGAGGGCGGCGCCGGGGGCGGTGCCGCGTGATCGTCGCGTTCTCGGTGACGCCCATCGGCGCCGGCGAGGACGTCGCGGAGGACGTCGCGGCGGCCGTGCGGGTGGTCAGGGAGAGCGGGCTGCCGCACCGCACCGACGCGATGTTCACCTCCATCGAAGGTGAGTGGGACGAGGTGATGGCGGTGGTGAAGGCCGCCGTCGAGGCCGTGCGGGAGCGGGGCGTGAGCCGGGTCAGCCTGGTGCTGAAGGCCGACGTGCGGGACGGCGTCACCGACGGCCTGACGGCCAAGGTCCGGCGGATCGACGAACTGCTCGAGGGCTGAGCGCCGGGAGCGCCGGGAGCTTGTCGGCTCCCTGCCTCCCTGCCTCCCTGCCCTCCTTGTCTCCCCGGCCCCCACCCCGTGGCCCGCCCGGGCCGCGGGGTGGGGAGGCCGATCAGGCGGCGGGAGCGGCCGTGGCCGCCTCCTCGGGGAAGTGGCAGGCCACCGGGTGGGCCGTGCCGCGGTCCTCGAGGACGGGCTCCTCCGTGGCGCAGATGTCCTGGGCCTTCCAGCAGCGGGTGCGGAAGCGGCAGCCGCTTGGCGGCGACAGCGGGCTCGGCACGTCCCCGGTCAGCACCGTGCGCCGGCGCGCCCGTTCCCGCTTCGGGTCGGCCAGCGGGGCCGCCGACAGCAGGGCCTGGGTGTAGGGGTGGCTCGGGCGTTCGTAGACGTCCCTCCTGGTGCCGGTCTCCACCACCTTGCCCAGGTACATCACCGCGACCCGGTCCGAGATGTGCCGCACCACCGACAGGTCGTGGGCGATGAAGACATAGGCCACGCCAAGCCGGTCCTGGAGGTCCTCCAGCAGGTTGACGACGCCCGCCTGCACCGACACGTCGAGCGCCGAGACGGGCTCGTCGAGCACCAGCAGCTTGGGGTCGAGCGCCAGCGCCCTGGCGATGCCGATGCGCTGCCGCTGGCCGCCGGAGAACTCGTGCGGGTAGCGGTTGCCGTGCTCCGGGCTCAGGCCCACCAGTTCGAGCAGCTCGGCCACCCGCGCCTTGCCGCCCTCGCGCCAGACGCCCTGCACCTTCAGCGGTTCGGCGACGATGTCGTTCACCGGCAGCCTCGGGTTGAGCGAGGCGTACGGGTCCTGGAAGACCATGCCGGCCTTCCGCTGCACCGGCCGCAGCTGGGTCGCCGACAGGCCGGTGATCTCCTGGCCGTCGAAGGTCACCGAGCCGGAGGTCGGCTTGAGCAGCTGGAGCACGGCCCGCCCGGTGGTGGACTTGCCACAGCCGGACTCGCCCACCACGCCGAGGGTCTCGCCCGCCGCGACGGAGAACGACACCCCGCTGACCGCCTGCACCTGCCCCACCACCCGGCGGAGCAGCCCGCCGCCGCGCACCGGGAAGTTGACCACCAGATCGGTGACCTTCAACAGCTCGGGTGCGGACGGAACGTCGGTCCGCGTGCTCATCGGGCCTCCTCTGGGCCGGCCGTGCGGAAGAACGCGGTGGCGTCCTCGGCCTCGGCGAGGGTGTCGCTGTGGTGGCAGGCGGCCAGGTGGCCGTCGCCCACGGCCGCGAGCTCCGGCTCGCCCGACCGGCACTCGTCTGTCGCCAGCGGGCAGCGCGGCGAGAACGGGCAGCCGGCCGGCAGGTGGATCAGCGAGGGCGGGGTGCCGCCGATCGGCCGCAGCCGCCCGTCCCGCTCGCCCTCCAGGGAGGGGATGGAGCCGAGCAGCCCCGCGGTGTACGGCATCCGCGGCTCGTAGAACACCTGGTCGGTCGAGCCGACCTCCACCGGCTTGCCGGCGTACATCACCAGGGTGCGGTGCGCCATGCCCGCGATCACGCCGAGGTCGTGGGTGATCATCAGGATCGCCGCGTTGACCTCGTCCTTGACCTCGAGCAGCTTCTCCAGGATCTGCGCCTGGACGGTGACGTCGAGGGCCGTCGTCGGCTCGTCCGCGATGATCACGTCCGGGTCGTTGATGATCGCCATCGCGATCATCACCCGCTGCCGCATGCCGCCGGAGAACTCGTGCGGATAGGACCGCAACCGTCGGTCGGCCTGCGGGATGCCCACCAGGTCGAGCATCTCCTTCGCCCGGCCCAGCGCCTGCTTGCGCGGCACCAGGTGGTGCGCGAGCACGGCCTCGGCGAGCTGGTCGCCGACCGTGCGCACCGGGTTGAGCGAGGTCATCGGGTCCTGGAAGATCATCGCGATCTTCCGGCCGCGCAGCGAGCGCTGCTCGTTGGGCCGCATCGTCAGCAGGTCCTGGCCGCGGTAGCGGATGCTGCCGCGGATCCGCGCGTTCTTGGGCAGCAGGCCCATCACGGCCATCGACGAGACCGACTTGCCCGAGCCCGACTCGCCCACGATGCCGAGCACCTCGCGGGCGTGCAGCGTGTAGCTGATGCCGCGGACGGCCCGCACCACGCCGTCGTCGGTCGGGAACTCGACGGTCAGGTTCTCGACCGTCAGGATCTCCTCGTCCGCCGGCGGCCGCGAGTCGGCCAGGGTCCTGGCCTGGTGCACGTCCTCGGCGGCCTCGGTGACGTTGGCGGCCGTCTCCGGCACGCTCGTCGCGGGGGGGACAGGTGGGGTTAGGGAAGACATCAGTCACGCACCCGGGTCTGTCGGGGGTCGAAGGCGTCACGCAGCCCGTCGCCGATGAAGTTGATCGACAGGGCGATGCCGATGATGAAAACGCCCGGCCAGTAGAAGAGCCAGGGCCGCACCGTGAGCGCCGTGCGGTAGTCGCTGATCAGCCGGCCGAGCGAGGTGTCGGGCGCCTGCACGCCGAGCCCCAGGAAGGAGAGCGCGGTCTCGGTCAGCACCGCGCTGGCGATCATCAGCGTCGCGGAGACGATGATCACGCCCATGGTGTTGGGCAGGATGTGCTTGAAGATGATCCGCCGGGAGCGGGTGCCCACCGAGCGCGCCGCCTCCACGTACTCCTTCTCGCGCAGCGAGAGCACCTCGCCGCGCACCAGCCGGGCGATCTGCGTCCACAGGCACAGGCCGAGGAAGACCGCGAAGATCACGATGCCGCGCCCGGCGACGATGACGCCGATCAGCCCGGCGATCAGCAGGGTCGGGATGGCGATCACCACGTCGGTGATCCGCATCAGCACCGACTCGGTCCAGCCGCGGAAGTAGCCGGCCACCGCGCCGATCAGGGTGCCGACCAGGGTGGCGACCAGGCCGGTGAGGAGCGCGATCACCAGCGACACCTGGGTGCCGCGCATGGTGAGGGCGAAGTAGTCGCGGCCGATGTTGTCCTGGCCGAAGGGGTGTTCGCCGAGGTGGACCCCGCCGCCGCCGAGGAACTCGGGCAGCACGGACAGGGTGGGCCGGCCCGCCGCGACGACCTGACCGGTCTCCGTCGGGTCCTTGTCCCACCAGCCGGGGATCGGCCCGGCGCCGATCGAGGAGACGGCGAGCGTCACCACGATGAAGAACAGGATCATGCCCGCCAGGGCGCCGCGGTGCCGGAGGAACCGGCGCCTGACCAACTGGCCCTGGGAGCGGGCGACGATGGACATGCCCTGCGCGGCGTCCGTGGCCGCGCCGGCGGCCGCCGGGCCCTTCGCCGTCCCGGACGGTTCTGCGTTCTGCGTCGTCATGGCCTTCCCTCCTTAGGACAGCCGGATGCGGGGGTCGAGGAAGGCGTAGGCGATGTCCGCGATCATGTTGAACAGCACGATCGCGCCGCCGGACACCACGAAGAAGGCCATGATCGGCATGGGGTCGCCCTGTTCGATGCCGGTGAAGAGCAGGCTGCCCATCGCCGACCAGCCGAAGACCTGTTCGGTGACCACGGCGCCGCCGACGATGGTGCCGATGTCGTAGGCGATCAGCGTGGTGATCGGGATCAGGCCGTTCCGCAGCACGTGCCGGGTGACCACGGCGCGCTCGCTGAGGCCCTTGGCCCGGCCGGTGCGCACGAAGTCCTGGTTCATCACCTCGAGCATGCTGGCTCGCGTGTAACGGGTGTAGGTGGCCAGGGAGATGAGCACCAGCGCCAGGGTGGGCAGTGCCAGGTGGCCGAACGAGTCGAGGCCGCTCTCCCAGAACGTCCCCTCGTAGTTGGGGGTTTCGGAACCGACCGTGGAGATCGGGCGGCCGCCGACCGACTCGCTGTAGCCGGCGAACGACTGGAGCAGCCGGTCGGTGAAGATCACGGCGCCGGCGAAGAGGCCGGTGAAGACGGTCGCCGGGATGGCGTTGCGCCGGTCCAGGGCGCCGCCGACGTACCAGCCGATGGCGAAGCAGATTCCCACGGTCAGCAGTGCCAGTCCGATAATCGTCGGCAGCTGTGGATTATCCAGTACCGGTTCGAGGGCGAAGTAGGCCACAATGCCGAGGGCGGCGGCGATCAGGGCGGAGCGCAGCGGCGGTCGCCACTCCAGGCCGCTCACCAGGGTGGTGAAACCGACCGCGCCGGCCACCGCGGTGAGGGCGACCACGATCGGGCCGAGGCCCGGGTCGGCGAACCACTC
Source organism: Streptomyces mayteni (assembly GCF_054783955.1). NCBI lineage: Bacteria > Bacillati > Actinomycetota > Actinomycetes > Kitasatosporales > Streptomycetaceae > Streptomyces > Streptomyces mayteni. Next base: position 93,005 of record NZ_BAAGPR010000006.1, read on the forward strand.
GGCGGCCGACAACACGGCGAGCAGCACGGCCATGGCGCCGGTGCTCGACACGAAGGCGATCAGCCGGGTCCGCCGGTCGCCGAGCACCACGGATCCGCAGAACAGACCGGTGAACAGTGAGATGGCGCCGATGAAGAGGGGGGAGATCACCGGGTCGGCGAGCCAGTCGTTGAAGTCGATGGCGAGGAACTGCTTCAGCAGCGTGCCCACCCAGAAGAGCGGCAGCGAGAAGCAGATGAACGCGACGAAGGTGACGGTCTGGTCGAGCGCCGTGTACTGGCGCAGGGCCGAGATGACGCCGATGCTGATGCCGACGACGATCGAGAGCACGGTCGCGCCGACGATCAGCTGCATGGTGGCCGAGAAGGCCGTCTCCAGCATGCTGTTGACGCTCTGGCCCTGCCGGTTGGTGCCGAGGTCGCCGGTGAGCGCGTCGCTCAGCCAGCGGAAGTAGCGGACGAGTACCGAGTCGTCCAGGTGCATGCGCTCGGTGATTTCGGCGATCTTGCTCTCTCGGGCGCTGTCGGGCAGCCCCCTGGCCTCGGCCAGTGGGTCCCTTACCTGCGTGGAGAGGACGAAGACCAGGACCGAGGACGCGAGGAACACCCAGATCGAGACGAAGAGCCGCCGCGCTATGAAGACGAGCATGGTGCGCTGACTCCAGAGGTTCGGGGGGCGAGGAGAGGCGGGGAAACAGGGGCCCGGTCGCGGCGGCCGCCACCGTACGGAGGTCGTACGACGGCGGGGCCGGAGGGATGGGCTCCCCCCGGCCCCGCACGGGCGCCTGGCACGCCGCCGGTGGCCCGCCGGGGCGGGCCACCGGTCGGGTCAGTGGGTGGTCAGGACCTGGCCCACTGGTCCGCGTTCCAGGTGATGCCGTTCTGCGAGGGGTTGGGGATGACGTTCTCCACCGCGCCGTTCCAGGCGGTGATGCCCGGGTGCTGGTACAGCGGGATCGTCACCATGTCCTCCCAGAGCAGAGCCTCGATCTGCGCGGTGAGCTCGATGGCCTCGGACTGCTCCGAGGTACGCAGCACCGAGTCGAGCAGCTCGTCCATCTCCGGGCTCGAGTAGCAGCCGTTGTTGTTGCCCTTGCCCTCCGCGGAGCACTCGCTCACGGTCCGGTAGGTGGAGTTCCAGCCGGAGCGGTCGGGGGAGCCGGCCCACGCGAACATGGCCACGTCGAAGCGGTTCTCGGCCAGCGCGCCGGTGGTGTCGAAGAAGTCGGTCGCGGGCTCGAACTCGACGTCGAAGCCGGCCTCCTCGCAGGACGCCTCGATCAGGGCGCCGGCGTCCAGGCGGCGCTGGTTCTCCAGGGTGCCGAGACGGACGGTGGTGCCGACCGCGTCCTCGGCCTCCAGGAGGGCGCGCGACGCGGCGAGGTCGGTGGTGCCGAACTCGTCGATGGTGGCCTGCGAGGCGTCCACGGCCTCCTGGTAACCGGGGTCCCAGGGAGCCACGTTGCGGACCTGCTTGACCTCGGCGTCCGGCACGACCGGCTGGATCAGGTTGACGACCAGGTCCTCGTAGGGCACGCAGAGGGCGAACGCCTGGCGCAGCGCCAGCGAGTCGGCGAACGGACCCTCGTTGAAGTTGAAGTCGATGTGCTCGTAGGTGTACTCCTCGCCCACCTCGCTCTCGACGGTGGAGGCGTTGGCGATCTGCTGGGCGATGTCCACCGTCGGCTGCGGCTCGATGATGTCGACATCACCGTTCTGCAGGGCCTGGACCTGCTCCTCGTCGGCGATGGTGCGGAAGACGATCGAGTCGTTGGCCGGCGGCTCGCCCCACCAGTTCTCGTTGGCGGTGAGCGTGACGGACTGGTTCGCCTCGTAGCCGGTGATGACGTAGGGGCCGGAGGACGGGATCAGCGCGGGGTCGGGGAGCGAGCCCTCGATCACCCAGCCGTTGTTGTAGAACTCGGCCGCGGCATCGAGCGCCGAGGGGTCGTCGCCCTGCAGCGCGGCGATGAACTCCTCCTCGGAGGCGAACCCGCCCTGCTCGGACACGACGTGGGCCGGCTGGATGGCGGTGTTGCCGTGGCCCGGGCCCGCGGTCAGCCAGTCGGCGAACGGCTGGTCGTAGAGCATGGTGAAGGACTTGCCGCCCGGCTCGCACTCGGGCTGCGCGGTGTCCTCGACGCCCTGCGTGCCGACCGCGGAGAACAGCCCGTCGAAGGCGCCGCTCTGCGCGGTCCACCAGAGCAGGATGTCGTCGCAGTCGATGGGGGTGCCGTCGGACCAGACGGCGGCCTCGTTGATGGTGTAGTTCACGGTCAACGGGTCGTCGGAGACCTTCTCGAAGGTGCCGAAGTCCTCGTTGGGGATCGGCTGGCCGTCCGAGTTGCCGAAGGTCCAGAAGCCGGAGAGCACCTGCTCCATGACCTGGCCGTTGGCGACGGTGTTGGCGCCGGCTGTGGTGTTGTTGTAGCTCTGCCACGGCTGGGCCATGGCGTAGGTCACCGTGCCGCCCGAGCCGTTCGACTCGTCGTTGGTGTCGTCGCTCTCGTCGTCGCTGCCGCCGCCGCAAGCGGAGAGGACGAGGGCGCCTCCCAGCAGGGCCGCGGCGATCTTCGACGTTCTGCCGAATCTCGTCATCAATCGGGCCTTCCCCAGTAAGTCACTTTGGTGTGAAGTTCCGCTGAGCTTCCTCACAGATCAGATAGCGAACAAGTGCGACGGAGTGACCGTTGTGCAGACGAGATGTGAAGCACGCTGACCCGTTATCAGGGTTTCGGTGTTTTGCCGGGCGAATGCGGGCAATTGGCCGAGTCTCCGCGCGTTGACTGTGTATTTTTGTTCGAATACGGCGACGTGCCAAGGGGGTTGGCGTCGACCGCCGTGGGCGGCGTGGTCGCGCCCGCGCGTCGGGGGCCGTCGGGTCGCCGCCGGTGGCGTGCGAACACCTGAGCCACCCTCCCCCCGAGGGGATGGAAACCTGGTGAAGTTGGGTAAAAACGCTGATGCGGTCGGTGGTTCCGTGGTTCGGTGGTGGCGCTGTCTCCGAGCGTCCCGAGGGGCGATCCAGACCACCCTCAACTGCCCGCATGCGGGGGTCCACCCATGCTCACCTCCATCCACACCGCCTACACCGACACCCGCGCCGCCGACCTCGCCTGGGCTCTTGGCCGGGAACCGCTGCCGGCCCTCGCCACTCTCGATCTCGAACTCGCCGGCGCGCGGGTGCAGTTGCGCGTGCTGGGCGCATCGCACCAGGTGCTGCTCGACCACCGGGACGGCACCTGTTCCGAGACGGTCGCGTGCATGCCGGGGAGCAACACCCCGCTGCCCCTGGGGGTTTCCAAACGGCTCGGGAACTTCGAGTACGAGTTCGCGGCCCGCGTCGAGAGCCTGAGCGCCGGGTCGTTCGCCGGCCGCGCCCAGGAGTTGCTCGCCCTCGTCGCGGAGCATCCGCACGGCCTGGCCGGGCTCTTCCCCGGCGACCCCAACGCGTTCACGGCGCTGCTCGCGCAGCGGCGCGGCGACCAGGTGCACTGGCGCACCTGGCACGCCTACCCGCAGGAGGGTCGGCTCGTCGCCACCCGAACTCGGGTCACCCGGAGCGGAACTCGCTGGGAAACCACCCCTGTGGGTGACAGTTCGATCTCGAAGTGTGACGTAACGTTCGGTACATGATCCAGACGTCCGACGCCGAGTGCTCCGAGTCCCGGTACTCCGAGTCGCAGCGCTCGGCGATGGCCGTGCTCCCGGTGTCGGCCGGCGCCGGGCGCGTTCTGGTCCTGCTGACGGTCTTCGTCTGCGCGGCCTGCGGGTTGGTCTACGAGCTCGAGCTGATCGCGTTGGCCGACTACCTCGTCGGGGACACGGTCACCCACACCTCCATCGTGCTCTCGCTGATGGTCTTCGCGATGGGGCTCGGCTCGCTCGGCGCGAAGCGGCTCCGGGGCCGGGCCTCGGTCAACTTCGGCCTGATCGAGGTGCTGTTGGCGCTCGTCGGCGGGTGCTCCGCGATGGCGCTCTACCTCAGCTTCCTGCTGTTCGGCGAGGCCACCCCGACGCTGATCTGCTTCTCGTTGGCGATGGGGGTGCTGATCGGGGCCGAGATGCCGCTGCTGATGACGCTGATCCAGCGGATCAGGCGGCAGGACGCGGGGCGGGCGGTGGCCGACCTGTCCGCGGCCGACTACGTGGGCGCGCTGCTCGGCGGCCTCACCTTCCCCTTTCTTCTGCTGCCGCTGTTCGGCCGGCTGAACGCGGCCCTGTTGACGGGGGTGGTCAACGCGCTGGCGGGCGCGGCGCTGGTGCTGTGGCTCTTCCGCGGCGACCTGCCGCAGCGGATCCGGCGCCGTTTCCTGCTGCTGAGCCTGGGGGTGATCACCGCGCTGCTGTCCTGCATGGCCGTCGTCCCGCCGCTGGAGCAGGCGGCGGCCGAGCGGCTGACGTCCTCGCCCACCGAGCGTGGGCCGGGCCACTCCGGGTGAGCGGCGGGTGAGCTCCGGCGCGCGGTGCCGATGAATAAGTGATCCGATCATGTCGTGTGGGTAGGCTCCGCGCCATGGCCATGGAGCACGAGGTCTATCTGCCGCTGTCCGCCACCGCCGTGCGGAGCGCGTTCGCCGAGCCGGAGCGGGTGGCGCGGTGCGTGCCCGGCCTGCGACTGGAGCCGGGCGGCGGGCTCGCCGGCCGGCTCAAGGTGCGGATCGGTTCCTCGACCATCACCTACCGCGGCACCCTGACCCTGACCGAGCGCGGCGAGGGGCTCACCGTCGAGGCGGTGGGCGGCGAGGTCAGGGGCGAAGGGGCGGCGCGGCTGGTGCTCACCGTGGTGCCGCGCCCGGTCGCCGACCGGCCCGGCTGCACGCTCTCGTTCGCCGGCACCGTCGAGGCCGGCGGCCGGCTCGTCGAGCACGCCGCCGACCAGCGGGCCGCGGCGGGGCGGCGATTGCTCGACCGGTTCGCCGAGGCGCTGGTCGAGGAGCTGGCCACCGCCATGGAGGTCGTCGACACCGTGGACGCCGTCGAGGCCATGGACCTCGTCGACGCCGAGGAGCCGCCGCCCACCGAACTGGCGGCCGGCATCGGCGCCCCGGACGACAACGAGCCCGCCATCCCCGTCATCCCGGCCGCGCCCGAGCCGGAGCCCGAGCCAGGTCTCGGGCCGTCGGCCGAGTCGTCCGAGGTGGAGGCCGAGCTCTGGCCCGCCGACCTCGGCGAGCTGGGCGACCCGGCCGAGGCCGAGGCGGCCGAGGACATCCAGGTGGCCGACGACCTGGTCGCCGCCGGCGTCGCCGTTCCGGAGCCGGAGGCCGACTTCGCCCGGCGCACGATGATCGGGCGCAGCGCGGAGGAGGTCGATCACGCCCCACCGCGCGGCCGGTACGCCCCCGACCCCGCGCCGGGGCAGCCGACCGGCGCCGCCGTCGTGCTGCGTTGGGCCGCGCCGGCCGCCGCCATCGCGCTGGCCTCGGTGGTTCTGGTCGGCCGGGCGCTGCGCCGGCGGCGAGCCGCGCTCCGTTAGCCCCGTCGCCGCCGTCGGACGCCCCATCCGGCGGCATCCGGCAGGATCCGGCGGCGACATTAGGATCTGCATACATCAGATCGTTATCGTCATGGGGTGACCACCGACGACACCGACCGCGGAGTGCGACTCCGCGCCGCCGACACCGAGTTGACCGTGCGCCCCGACGAGGGCGGCCGGCTGTCCTCCCTCCGCGTCGGCGAGCTCGAACTGCTGCGCCAGGGCGAGCGTTTCGGCTCCTTCGTGATGGCGCCCTGGTGCGGCCGCACCCGCGAGGGCCGCTTCAGCAATGGCACCACCGTCCACCAGCTGCCGTTGAACGCCGGCCCGCACGCGATCCACGGCACCGTCCGGCGCCGGCCCTGGCGGGTGGTCACCGCGGACGACCGCAGCGTCGCGCTGGTCTGCGAGCTCGACGACCCATGGCCCTACCCCGGCCGGGTGAGCCAGCTGGTCGAGCTCGCCGAGGACGGCTCGGGGCTCACCCTCACCCTCGCCGTGGAGACGCTGGGCGACTCCTTCCCCGCGCAGGCCGGCTGGCACCCCTGGTTCCTCCGCACCCTCAGCCCGGGCGGCAAGGACGTCACCCTCGACTTCACCGCGGAGTGGCAGGAGGAGCGCGGTGACGACCACCTGCCGACCGGGCACCGGGTCCCGCCCGGGCCAGGGCCCTGGGACGACTGCTTCGTGATGCCCGACGGCGTCCGGGTCGCCCTCCACTGGCCGGACGAGCTGGAGTTGACCGTCGCCAGCCGCACCCCCTGGGTCGTCGTCTACGACGAGCAGCCCGAGGCCGTCTGCGTCGAGCCCCAGTCGGGGCCGCCCAACGGGCTGAACAGCCAGCCGCGGCTGGTCACGGAGCTGGAGCCGCTGGAGATCTCCACAACCTGGACGTGGCGAAGGCTCTGATCCGGCCTGGCGTAATGTCGTGAACCATGAGCGCGCGTGACGAACTGCTACAGCAGATCAAGGACAAGGCCGTCGTCCACGGCAAGGTCGTCCTCTCCTCAGGCCGGGAGGCCGACTGGTACGTCGACCTCCGGCGGATCACGCTGGACGGCGAGGCCGCGCCGCTCGTCGGTGAGGTCCTGCTCGACCTCACCGCGGATCTCGACTTCGACGCCGTGGGCGGGCTGACGCTGGGCGCCGACCCGGTGGCCGCCGCCATGCTGCACGCGGCCGCGGCCCGCGGCCGTCGGCTCGACGCCTTCGTGGTGCGCAAGGCCGGCAAGGCCCACGGTCTGCAGCGCCGGATCGAGGGCCCCGACGTGGCGGGGCGCCGGGTGCTGGCGCTGGAGGACACCTCCACCACCGGCGGCTCGGTGCTCGACGCGGTGGCCGCGCTGCGCGAGGCCGGCGCCGAGGTGGTGGCCGTCGCGGTGATCGTCGAGCGGGGCGCCGCTCCGGCCATCGAGGCGGCCGGCCTCCCCTACTACCAGGCGTACTCGATGGGCGACCTGGGCCTCGGCTGATCTCCCCCTGAACTGGGGAGATAACACTCTGTAGTGGTTTCACGTGAAACTGTCGCGCGCTGTCCCGGTATGGGTCCTTCTCTGGGAGGATGAGCGGGACGCCGACGAGCAGATCAACGCATACAAGGAGCGGACAGATGCCCATCGCGACCCCAGAGGTCTACAACGAGATGCTTGACCGGGCCAAGGCGGGCAAGTTCGCCTACCCGGCCATCAATGTCACCTCGACGCAGACCCTGCACGCCGCGCTGCGCGGCTTCGCCGAGGCCGAGAGCGACGGCATCGTCCAGATCTCCACCGGCGGCGCCGAGTTCCTGGGTGGCCAGTACAACAAGGACATGGTCTCCGGTTCCACCGCGCTCGCCGAGTTCGCGCACGTCGTGGCCCACAAGTACCCGGTCAACGTCGCCCTGCACACCGACCACTGCCCGAAGGACAAGCTGGACGGCTACGTCCGGCCGCTGCTCGCCCTCTCCAGGGAGCGCGTCGACCGGGGCGAGAACCCGCTCTTCCAGTCGCACATGTGGGACGGCTCCGCCGAGACCCTGAAGGACAACCTGGAGATCGCCGAGGAGCTGCTGGCCCTGGCCGCCGCCGCCCGGATCGTGCTCGAGGTGGAGATCACCCCCACCGGCGGCGAGGAGGACGGCGTCAGCCACGAGATCAACGACAAGCTGTACACCACCGTCGAGGACGCGCTGCGCACCGCCGAGGCGCTGGGCCTCGGGGAGAAGGGCCGCTACCTGCTGGCCGCCTCCTTCGGCAACGTGCACGGCGTCTACAAGCCGGGCAACGTGGTGCTCCGTCCCGACCTGCTGAAGGACCTCCAGGACGGCGTCGCGGCGAAGTACGGCAAGGCGTCCCCGTTCGACTTCGTCTTCCACGGCGGTTCGGGCTCCACCCAGGAGGAGATCGCCACCGCGCTCGAGAACGGCGTGGTGAAGATGAACCTGGACACCGACACCCAGTACGCCTTCACCCGGCCGATCGTCGACCACGCCTTCCGCAACTACGACGGCGTGCTCAAGGTGGACGGCGAGGTCGGCGACAAGAAGACCTACGACCCGCGCAGCTGGGGCAAGCTGGCCGAGGCCGGCATGGCGGCCCGCGTCACCCAGGCGTGCGCCGACCTGCGTTCCACCGGCACCCGCCTGAAGTGAGCGGCCGGGGCCGGCGACCTGAGTAGCCGGCCGGCGCTCGCCACCTCGGCGAGGCGGCACACTGGACGACATGGCGATTCACGAGAACCTGCTCGGGGGCCCGCCCCCGACCCATCTGCCCGACGACCCGCAGCCCCGTGAGCTGCTGGCCTCGGGCACGGCGCCGGCCGAGGTGGCCGCGAAGTATCCGGCCTCCTCGCTGGCGTGGGCGCAGTTGGCGGACGACGCGTTCGCCGAGGGCCGGACCGTCGAGTCCTACGCCTTCGCCCGCACCGGGTACCACCGGGGCCTGGACGCGCTGCGGCGCAGCGGCTGGCGCGGCCAGGGCCCGATCCCGTTCGAGCACGAGCCGAACCGGGGCTTCCTGCGCGCGCTGCACGCGCTGGCCCGCGCGGCCCGGACGATCGGCGAGGACGAGGAGTACCAGCGCTGCTCGCAGTTCCTGCGGGACAGCTCTCCGACGGCCGCCGACACGCTCTCCTGAGGCACGAGGCACGAGGCACGAGCACGTAGCAGAAGCACGAAGCACGCCGAGGCGTCCCGCCGTCGCGGGACGCCTCCGGCATGTTGGGGTCGGCCGGGTCGGGCCGGGTCAGGTGCCGGCCGGTGAGGCGATCGTGCCGATCAGGTGGGCGTAGGCCACGATGTTGGAGTCGTAGCCGCCGTCCGCCGCCCAGCGGCCGCCGCAGGTGATCAGCCGGAGCTGTGGGGTGTCGACCGCGCCGTAGACCCGCAGGTCGGGGAAGTCGGCCTTCGGGTACTGCTCGACGGAGTCCACCTCGAAGAGCGCGGTGCCGCCGTCCTCCCGGTCGATCTCGATGAGTTCGCCGGGCCGGAGTTGGCCGAGGCCGGCGAAGGCCGCGGGCCCCGTGTAGGTGTCCAGGTGGCCGACCACGATGGCCGGCCCGCGTTCGCCTGGCGCCGCGCCGCCCGAGTACCAGGCGGCCCGCATAGCGTCCTCCTCGACCGGGGACGGCGGGCCGCCGTCCGTGCCGAGTTCGGCGCCGAACACCTCGACGTCCGTGTTGAGCTGCGGGATCCGGATCCGGGTGGGCGCCGAGCGGGGCAGCGGAGGGGCGACCACCCCGGAGGGCTGGAACGAGCCCTCCAGATTGGCCGTGGAGCCGGCGTCGGGTGCCGCGCCTGGAGCGTCCACCGCGCCGGGCCGGGAGACGCCCTCCGCGATGCTGCTCGACTCCCGGGCCTCGCTGACGCGTTCGCCTGAGCCGGGCAGCAGCAGCCCGCCGGCGAGCCCCACGGTGACCGCGGTGGCGGCGGCCGCCACCTCCAGGCGGCGGGCCCGCAGCGCCAGCCGCTGCTGCCGGGTGACGCGGGCCGCCGCCTCCCGGGTGCCGTCGTCGGGGCGGGCCTGGGCCAGTCGCTTGCCGGCGCCGGCGGCCAGCGCCACCGGCCGGCTGACGCGACGGAACCAGGCGCTGGCCCGGCGCGCCGCCCGGACCAGCGCGCGGTACACGGCCGCGAACGGCCGCCCGACGAGGCGGGCGAGCAGCCGGATCCGGCGCCACGGGTGGAACGTGGCGCCGCGCCGGCGCCCGCGCCGGGCGCCGGCCCGGGGCTCGGTCGCGTCCCCCGGCCCGGCGTCCGCCTCGGTCGCGTCTGTGGCTGTGGCCGTGATCGTGGTCGCAGTCGTGGTGGTGGTCCTGGCCTCGGTCAGGATCGCGAGGCCGGCGTCCTCCTCGGTTTCCGCCTCGACCGGGACCTCGACCGTCACCTCGGCCGGCGCCTCGACCGGGACTTCGACCGGAGCCTCGGCCCGCGCCTCGGCCCCGGTCCTGTCCCGCTCCCTGGTCCTGACCTTGCGCGGGTCCCGCGGCGTGCGCGGGGTGCGCCGGGGTTTGACCTTCCGCATCGCCCGCGGGACGCGCAGGCGAGGCGGACGGTCGGCGCCCCGAAGGTTGCGGAGGATGTGGCGCACCGCCGCGCCTCTCAGTAGTGGTTGCCGGTGGTGCGGCGCCGCCTGGCGAGGAACACGTAGCCGGCGGTGCCGGCCACGGCGACCCCGCCGCCGACGGTCAGCGCCGTCGCCACCGAGTTGCCGCCGCCGATGCCGCTGCTGCCACCGAAGCCCGCGGACGCGCCGCCGGTCGGGGTGGCCGAGGTGACGGTGAAGTTGGTGGTCAGGGTGACGCCGTCCCGGCAGTTGACGGTGACGGTGTAGCTCTTGCCGACCTGGAGCCCGCTGGACTTGATCCGGCCGGTGCCCACCCACTGGTTGTTGCTCGACTGCTGCAGGGTGATGTCCGACTGGAAGGCGGGCGAGGTCGCCGGGCCGTTGGGCTGGCAGACCGCCCGGACGGTGACCGAGGTGCCTTGGGCGCCGGAGCTCGGCGAGATGGAGAGCGGCGCCGAGGGGGAAGGCGACGGGGACGGGTGGCCGTCGGCGTGGGCGAGCGTCGGGGTGGCGGCGAGCCCCAGCGACAGGAAGAGGGCGGCCGCTGCGGCGGCCAGGCGGCTTCGGGAGTGCGCGGTTCTCATGAGCGGTGACCTCCGGGTCGTCTGCCGCACGCAGGGAGGCGTGACGGGTTGTCACCTATGCGAACAGCGCGTCACGGAGGTCGCATCCGGAGCGGGTCAAAAGGGGTGGGGCGTTGCGCCGTCCGGTGGGCGGAGCGGCGGTGAGCACGCGTGCGGGTCCGAGTGGGGGGCCGAGTGCGGGTCCGAGTGTGGGGGGCGGCCCGGCCCGCGCCCTGGGCCGGGCCGCCGGCTCACTTGCAGTCCAGGTCGCGCCGGTTGAAGCCGGCCAGGCCGAGGCCGATCAGGCCGGCGGCCACCGCGGTCAGGATCAGCAGCGGCGTCCACTCCAGGTCGGCGGCCGGCACCTGGGGGACGTGGCCGATGGGGGAGAAGTTGGCGAGCCCGTCGGGCAGGTCGATGAGGTCGCCCAGATAGACCACCAGGAAGGAGTAGGCGGGCACGGCCCAGGCGGCGGCCGAGGCGCTCGGGAACCAGCCGAAGAGCGCCACGGCGATCCCCGCGGTGACCCAGAGCGCGGGCGCGTAGGCGAGGGAGGCGCCGGTGAGGCTGCCGACCAGTCCCCAGTCGTCGCTCGACGCGGCGCCGGAGAGCCCGAAGCCGAGACCGGCGAGCAGCAGCACGGCGGTGCCGCCGACCAGCGCGACGGCCAGGTGGCCGGCGAGCCAGCGGGTGCGGGAGAGCCCGGTGGCGAGCACGGGTTCGGCGCGTCCCGCGGTCTCCTCGGCGCGGGCGCGCAGGACGGCGACCACGACGTAGCAGGCGGCGAGGACCACGAGGACGGTCATCACCACGGAGGCGAACGACTCGATGACGTCGCCGCCGAGCCGGTCGATGAGCTCCCGCAGCTGCTCGTTGTCGCGGATCATGTCCTCGGCGCTGCCGAGGATCGAGCCGTACATCAGGCTGAACAGCAGCCCGCCGGCGGCGAAGCCGAGCAGCACCCCGCGGTGCAGCCGGAGCGCGAAGCCGAGCGGGTGGCCGAGCGTCGCGGAGGCGGTGGGCCGGCCGGGGCGCGGTGGCCGCAGGCCGGCGCCGACGTCGCGGCGAGTGGAGAGCACGAAGGCCGTGGCGGCGCAGGCCGCGGCCAGCGCCAGGTTGAGCAGCAGCGGCCACCACCGGTCGTCGACGTAGGCGTAGGTGCGCTGGGCCCAGCCGATCGGGGAGAGCCAGGAGACGGCGTCGGCGCCGATGTCGCCGACGGCGCGCAGCGCGAAGGCGGCGCCGACCGCGGCCATGCCGAGCCCGGAGGCGCCGCGCGAGAAGGCGGTGATCTGCGCGCCGACGGCGGTAATGGCCGCGAAGCTGATGCCGGCGGCGGCGACGGCCGCGCCGAGGACCAGGGAGCCGGCACCGGTGACCGACTCGACCCCGGAGCTGCCGAGCGTGACCGCGAGCAGCAGCCCGACGGTGAGGTTGGCGAGCACGGCGACGGCGAGGGCGGCGGCCAGATGGGCGTGCCGGCCGAGGACGTTGGCCCTCAGCAGTTCGGCACGGCCGGTCTCCTCCTCCGTCCTGGTGTGGCGGACGACGGTGAGGACGCTCATCAGCCCGACGGTGATGGCGAGGTAGCCGATCATCTGGTGCCCCGTCATCGCCCCGTACGTGTAGTCGGCGGCGGTGACGTAGCGTTCCGGGCCGGTCATCGCGAGGCCGGCCGGTCCGCCGAGGGTCTCCGCGGCGTTGGCGCGGTCGGCGGCGGTCGCGTACTGGCTCTCGAAGCTGGAGAGCGAGGACGTCGCGACGAACGTGGTCGCCAGGATCCACACGGGGAGCCTGACCCGGTCGCGGCGCAGCGCGAACCTGATCAGCGTCCCGGTGCCCGCCAGGACCTGCCCCTGCCCTGACGCGATCGTTCCGGTGGCGGTGGCGGTGGCGGCTGTGGTGGTGGCGGTCACCGCGTCACCTCGGGGGTGCGGTGGCCGTTGCCCTCCCGGGCCTCGAGCTCGTCGCCGTAGTGCCGGAGCATCAGCTCCTCGAGGGTGGGCGGGTGGCTGACGAGGCTGCGGACGCCGAACCTGGCGAGGCGGCTGACGGCGTTCTCGAGGTGGGCGCCGTCGACGGTCAGGTGGACCTTGCCGCCCTCGACGCGGAAGTCGTGGACGCCGGGCAGCTGGTCGAGGCCGGTGACGGGGTCGCCGGTCTCGGCCTCGATGGTGGTGCGGGTGAGGTGCCGCATGTCGCTGAGCGAGCCGGACTGCACGATCCGGCCGAGCCGGATGATGCTGACCCGGTCGCACAGCTTCTCGACCTGGGCCAGGATGTGGCTGGAGAGCAGGACGGTCGTGCCGGCGTCCTTGGCCTCGGCGATGACGTCCTGGAAGACCACCTCCATCAGCGGGTCGAGTCCCGCGGTCGGCTCGTCGAGCAGCAGCAGGTCGGCGCGGGAGGCCAGCGCGGCGACGATGGCGACCTTCTGGCGGTTGCCCTTGGAGTAGGTGCGGCCCTTCTTGGTGGGGTCGAGGTCGAAGCGCTCGATCAGCTCGGCGGAGCGCGCCTGGTCCAGGCCGCCGCGCAGCCGGCCGAGCAGTCCGATGGCCTCGCCGCCGGTGAGGTTCGGCCAGAGTTCGACGTCGCCCGGCACGTAGGCGAGATGGCGGTGCAGCTCGACCGCGTCGTGCCAGGGGTCGGCGCCGAGCAGCTGGACGGCGCCCGCGTCCTGGCGTAGCAGCCCCAGCAGCACCCGGATGGTGGTGGACTTGCCCGCGCCGTTGGGGCCGAGGAAACCGTGGACCTCGCCCCTGGCGACCTCCAGGTCGAGGCCGTCGAGGGCGCGGGTTCGACCGAAGGTCTTCACCAGCCCGGAGACGGTGATGGCGTTGGTTGCCACGTTCACGATTGGGGCTTTCATGATTTTGAATCTACGGTAATTTTAGAAATGTGTGAAGTTAAGGAGCCGTCAAGGGCCCGAGCGTGACGGGATGCGAGGATGACCAGGTGATCGAGCACGGTTCGACGACGGATGAGACGTCGGAAGAGGGGCACGGCGAGGGCAGGGCCGCCTTCGTGGAGCGGTTCGCGGCCGATCTGATCGAGGCCGGGATGCCGCGCATGCCGTCCCGGGTCTTCGCCTGCCTGCTGGCCTCCGACGAGAGCGCGCTGAGCTCCGCGGAGCTGGCCACGCGGCTGCGCGTCTCACCGGCCGCGATCTCCGGCGCGGTGCGCTATCTGGCGCAGATGAGTCTGGTGAGCCGGGAGCGCGAGCCCGGCTCCCGGCGCGAGCGCTACCGGCTCCATCACAACTCCTGGTATCTGGCGATGGTGAGCCGGGACGCGATGCTGCGCCGCTGGGTGAGCTCCATGGAGGCCGGCCTCGCGGTGGTGGATCCGAAGGGTCTGGCTGCCGAGCGGCTGCGCGAGACCGCCGAGTTCATGACGTTCCTGGAGGAAGAGCTGGTGGAGATGTTGGCTCGCTGGCGCGAGCGCCGCGCCAGCGAGCGGTCGGCGGGGGGCGGCGGTGGATGGGCGGCCGAGGCGCCGCCGTCAGCCGGCCCGGAGGGCGGCGAGCGCGGCGGTGACGCGGGCCTCGACCGCGGCCTTGGTCACGCCGAGTCCTGAGAGCGGTCCTGTGCCGTCCTCGTGTTCCAGCAGCGCCAGCAGCAGGTGCTCGGTCCCGATGTAGTTGTGGCCGAGCCGCAGCGCCTCGCGGAAGGTCAGCTCCAGCGTCTTCCGGCCGCCCGCGTCGAACGGGATCGGGTCGGGCGCCTGGTCGACGGCCGGCGGCAGGGTCGCGGCGGCGGCCTCGGTGACCGCGTCCAGCGTCACGCCGCCGCCCGTGATCACCTTGGCGGCCAGGCTGTCCTGGTTGCGCGCCAGGGCGAGCAGCAGGTGCCCGGCGGTGATCTCGGGGTGGCGGTCCTCGCGCGCCAGGACCTGCGCGCCCACCACCACCTGCCTGGCGCGGGGCGTGTAGCGCTCGAAACCCTGACTCGGGTCGGCCGGGTCCTTGGGGACGAAGCGCTTCTGCGCCGCCTGTCGCGTCACGCCCATGCTGCGGCCGATGTCGGTCCAGGAGGCGCCGGAGCGCCTGGCCTGGTCGACGAAGTGGCCGATGAGGTGGTCGGCCACCTCGCCGAGGTGGTCGCCGGCGATCACCGCGTCGGAGAGCTGGTCGAGCGGCTCGGGGTGGACCTTCTTGATGGCCTCGATCAGCTCGTCCAGGCTGATCCGGGGGTTTACGGGGGTGGGTTCGCTCATGTGTCAACCGTAGGTTGACACCCTCGGACTGTCAACCCAAGGTTGCGCTTCGCGCCTTCGGCACCGTCAGCCGCAGCGCGCCGGGCCGCACCGTCCACGTCCGCGTCCTGGTCGGCCCGAGGTCCAGCGCGTTCGCCCGGTAGCTGAACGCCGCCCCCGGCGTGCCGGAGACCGTCACCGAGGTGGCCCGCGCGCTGGTGTCCGAGCCGTCCGGGCAGTGCCGCACCACCACTTCGGCCAGGCCGTTCGCCGCCCGCACCGACACCGCCGACACCGGCCGGTCCACGTCCGCGAGCAGCCGGCCGTCCGCCTCCACCCGCAGCCGCTGCCGCACCGGATGCTTGGTCCGCCACCACAGCGCCGCCCCGGGCCCGCGCCGCGGCGCCGGAATGCCCAGGGCCCCTAACACCACGTCCCCCGCGTCGTCCGTCAGCACGTCGAGCCGCCGGTCCGCGCCCGAGAGCACCGCCCGCGAGGCGGCCACCGCGTCCGTCGGCACCCCGAGCGCCCGCGCCACCGCCACCGAGGGCCCTGGCCCCACCGGCACCACCCCGAGCGGGCTCGCCGCCAGTTCACCGCGGCTGTGCAACACCCCCACCGCGCGCAGCAGCGCCCGATCGTCCCCGACGATCACCACCCGCCGGTCGCCCCGCTTGAGCAGGGCGTGCGTCATGCCCTGCGACCGGTCGAGCACACACACCTTGGCCCCGCTCGCGCCCGCGCACAGCACGTCCCTGGCGATCCGCACCGATTCCCCATCCGTCTGGCGGGCCGTCGGGTCGATGACGATGAGCACCTGACTGTTCGCCTCCCGGCTGCGTCTCCCGTAAGCTCTCTGTGCAAGAGCCCCTGTCGCGATTGCGCCAGGGGTTTCGTCGATCCGGGGCAGCCTTTGCGTAGATGCCCCGCTCGGAAGGGGTGTACGCCTGTGCCCGCACTTGTGCTGCTTGGTGCTCAGTGGGGTGACGAAGGCAAAGGCAAGGCCACCGATCTGCTCGGCGGTTCGGTGGACTACGTCGTGCGCTACCAGGGCGGCAACAACGCCGGCCACACCGTCGTGGTGGACGACCAGAAGTACGCCCTTCACCTGCTGCCATCCGGGATCCTCTCGCCCGGCTGCGTTCCGGTCATCGGCAACGGGGTCGTGGTCGACCCCAAGGTGCTGCTCGACGAGCTGGGCGGTCTCGCCGCGCGCGGCATCGACACGTCCCGCCTGCTGATCAGCGGCAACGCCCATTTGATCACGCCGTACCACACCACTCTCGACAAGGTCTCGGAACGCTTCCTCGGCAAGCGGAAGATCGGCACCACCGGGCGCGGCATCGGCCCCGCCTACGCGGACAAGATCAACCGGCAGGGCATCCGGGTCCAGGACCTGTTCGACGAATCGATCCTGCACCAGAAGGTGGAGGCGGCGCTGGACCAGAAGAACCAGCTGCTCGCCAAGTTGTACAACCGCCGCGCCATCGCCGTTGACCAGGTCGTCGACGAACTCCTCGGCTACGCGGACCGGCTGCGGCCCTATGTGTGCGACACCGTGCTGCTGCTCAACCAGGCCGTCGACGACGGCAAGGTGGTGCTCTTCGAGGGCGGCCAGGGCACCCTGCTCGACGTCGACCACGGCACCTATCCGTTCGTCACCTCCTCCAACCCCACCGCCGGTGGCGCCTGCACCGGCGCCGGGGTCGGGCCGACGAAGATCAGCCGGGTCATCGGCATCCTCAAGGCCTACACCACCCGGGTCGGCGCCGGCCCGTTCCCCACCGAGCTGTTGGACGACGACGGGGAGGCGCTGCGCCGCATCGGCGGCGAGTTCGGCGTCACCACCGGGCGCGACCGGCGCTGCGGCTGGTTCGACGCGGTGATCGCCCGCTATGCCACCCGGGTCAACGGCCTCACCGACTTCTTCCTCACCAAGCTGGACGTGCTCACCGGCTGGGAGCGGATCCCGGTCTGCGTTGCCTACGAGATCGACGGCCGGCGGGTGGAGGAACTCCCCTACAACCAGACCGACTTCCACCACGCCAAGCCGGTCTACGAGTACCTGCCTGGCTGGACCGAGGACATCACCAAGGCCCGTTCCCTGGAGGACCTGCCGGCCAACGCCCGCGGCTACGTGCGGGCCCTGGAAGAGATGTCGGGCGCCCCGATCTCGGCGATCGGCGTCGGCCCCGGGCGCGACGAGACCATCCAGATCAACTCGTTCCTGTAGGCCGGCACCTCGGCGGGGAACGGCGGAGGGCCGGGTGGTGATCCGATCGGATCACCACCCGGCCCTCGTGGCCTCTCGGCCGTTGTCGTCTCGGCCGTTGTCGTCTCAGCCGTTGTCGTTCTGCGCCGTGAACTCCGGGCTGTCCGAGCCGAGTCGGAAGAACTGGATCTGCGAGGGCTTGCCGCCGTTCGGGTTGGGCCAGCTGATCCGGTAGGACGGCAGCGGGTCGCAGTCGCCGGTGAGCACCGAGGCGGGGCCGACGTAGATCGTGGTCTCCTGGAGGCCGCCGTTCATCATCGGCTGGGACCAGGTGCAGCTGCCGTCGGCGTTGGTGACCGCCAGCGCCAGCTCACCCGGGTACGAGGTGGTCTCCGGGTCGAACCGCAGGTCGCTGGAGCTGAAGGTCTCGGTGAAGATCGCGTACGGCATGCCGTCCGAGCCCACGTCCTGCTGCGAGGGGGTCAGGTCCGCCGACCACCGGCCGCTCTCCCAGTGCAGCGTGGTGCCCTGCATCGTGATCGACTGCTCGCCGAACGGGTTGCAGGTGGCGCCGGTCGGGAAGGTGGACGTGACGCCCGAGCCGGTGACCTGCATGCCGTTGTTGGACGACACCAGGGTGGAACCCTCCACGCACATCACGGAGTCCAGCAGGCTGTACTCCGTGACGACCTGCTGGCCGGCGCCGCCCTCCGTGATCTCGAGCCGCAGCATGAACGCGCCGTCGTCGCCGGTCACCTCGCCGACCCAGGCGCCCGCGTAGCCGGACGGTACCGCCGCGGTGGGGTCGGGCGCCGTGTTGTCGGTCTCGCTGCCTTCCCTGGTGGGCTCGGTGGTCGGCTGGTTCTGGTTGTCCTCGGTCGAGTTGTTGCCCCCACCGCCGCCGTTGCCGTTGCCGTCGGCCTGGTCGTTGTCGTCGCCGCCACCACCCATCGCGAAGATGGCGATGCCGGCGGCCAGCGCGACGGCCACGACCGCCGCGACCACGATCCAGATCGTGTTGTTGTTCCGCTTGGGAGCGCCCGGGCCACCGGGGCCGACCGGGTAGCCGGTGTTGTAGGGCCCCTGCGGGCCGCCCATGTCGTGCGACTGCGGATAGCCGTAGGCGGGGGCGCCGGGCGCACCCTGCTGCGGGTAGCCGTACGGCGGGGCGCCGGGGGGCTGCTGGCCGGGCGGCTGGTTGAAGCCGGGCGGCGGTACGGCCGACGTCATGGTCGCCATCGCGTTCACGTTGCCGGTCGGCGGCAGCGGGCTGGGCGGCGGGGTGGCCGGCGCGAACGCGGTCGGCGTCGGGTGGGCACCGGGCGGCAGCGGGGTGACCGGCGGCCCGGCGGGCATCGCGGGCGGCGGCTGGTTGGTGGGCAGCGGCGGCGCGTGCATCGGGTCCTCGGAGTCGAGGAGCTCGACGGCGTGCCGGCCGAGCTTCGCGACGAGCGCGCCGGGCAGCCAGGGCTCGTCACCGTCGTCCGGTATGTCGGTGAACTGGTGGAGCTGGTCGAGGCTGGGCCGCTGGGTCGGGTCCTGCGCCAGGCAGCTCTCGATCAGCGGGCGGATGCCCTCGGGCACCGCCGAAAGGTCCTGCTGCCCCTGGACGATGGCCAGCATCAGCGCCGTCATGGCGCTGTTGGCGTCGCCGAAGGGGGTGCGTCCGGTGGCGGCGAAGGTGAGCACGGAGCCGAGGCAGAAGATGTCGCTGGCGGCCGTCAGCGTCTCGCCGCGGCACTGCTCGGGCGACATGAAGCCGGGGGAGCCGACGGCGGCGCCGGTGCGGGTCAGGCCCTCGCCGCTCTCCAGGGCGCGGGCGATGCCGAAGTCGATGACGCGCGGGCCGTCGATGGTGATCATCACGTTGGACGGCTTGAGGTCACGGTGCACCAGGCCGGCGCCGTGGATGTCGCGCAGCGCCTTCACCAGCCCGTTGGCCAGGACGAACAGCGTGCGCTCCGGCAGCGGGCCGTAGGAGTTGGCGACGACGTCGTGGAGCGAGGGCCCCGCGACGTAGCCGGTGGCCACCCATGGCGTGTCGGCGAGCGTGTCGGCGTCGAGGACCGGTGCCGTCCAGTCGCCGCCGACCCGGCGGGCCGCCTCCACTTCCTGCTGGAAGCGCTGCCGGAACTCCGGCTGCGCGGCCAGCTCAGGCTGGACCAGTTTGACGGCGACCGTGCGCCCACGGTCCGAGCGCGCCAGGTACACGCTGCCCATCCCGCCGGCGCCCAGCTTCCCCAGTAGTCGGTACTGGCCAACCCGTTGAGGATCTGTCGGCCCGAGCGGCTTCATGCTGAACTACTCCTCTTCGCTCTGTAAGGCCTCATGAGGATACGGCGGCCCGTAGACACAGTGGAGGACAGAGGCCGAACCGTAATCGGTTCCCGGATCGTCCACGTGGTTGCGGTTGATGCCAATTCTTGATTTCGCGACCGGGCCGTCGATGTCACTCCCGGTCGAGGGTGAACTCCGGCTCGTCGTCGCCGTACGGCGTGAACTCGATGTTGGGCGCCCTGTCGGCGAAGGAGGAGTCCCTCGCGTCGAAGCTCAGCTCGTAGGAGGGGAGCGGGTCGCAGTCGCCCTGGGTGACGGCGCCGGGCCCCACCAGCAGGGTTCCGACGTTCGTGCCGCCGCTGACGAGCGTGGACTCCCAGACGCAGTCGCCGTCCGTCTCACGGACGGTCATCGCGAGTTCGCCCGCCGCGGCGATGCTGGTGAACTCGGCGGTCAGATCGTCGTCGCCGTACGTGGCGCTGAAGATCGCGAAGGGCATGCCGTCGTCACCGGGAGGCTCCGTCGCCTGGTTCATGGTGAGCCCGCCGCCGTCGACGGTCTGCCACCGCACGGTGCCGTCGGGCTGCCGCTCGGCGGTCTGGTCCGAGAACGGCTGGCAGTTGATGCCGGCGGGGCTCTCGCTGGTGATGCCCTCGGGGGTGAGGGAGATCGTGCTGCCCTCGACCGAGGCGAGCGAGGCCTGCTCGACGCACAGGCCCTCGGGCAGCACGGTGTACTGGGTGACGACCGTGTCGCCCTGGTTGCCGGCGGCTATCTCCATCCGGACGAAGATGCTGTTGTCGCCGTCGAGGGTCTGACCCTCCCAGGCGCCGACGAGGTCGGCCGGGACGGTGCCGCCGGTCGGCTCCGTCGGCGGCTCTTCGGTGGGTTCCTCGGTGGGGTCCTCGGTCTGCGTGGGGTCGTCCGTCACCGTCGGGCCGGCGGTCGGCTCGGGGCCCGGGTCGGGATCGTCGTCGCCGGAGAGCGCGACCGCGGCGACGCCGCCCGCGATCGCGAGGACCAGCACGGCGGCGCCCGCGATCAGCGCCACGTTGTTCCGCTTGGGCGCGGGGGGTGGCGTGGCGGGGCCGTAGGGGGTGTACGGGCCGGTGGCCGGGTGCGGGTAGCCGTAGCCGGCGGGCGGCGGCGACTGCACCGGCGGGTAGCCGTAGCCGGACGGCGGGGCCGTGGCGGTGGGCGGCCCGACCGGCGGCTGCCCGACCGCGGTGGCCCCCATCGGCTCCTCGGAGTCGAGGAGTTCGACGGCGTGCCGGCCGAGTTGGGCGACGAGCGCGCCGGGCAGCCAGGGCTCGCGGCCGTCGTCCGGTATGTCGGTGAACTGGTGGAGCTGGTCGAGGCTGGGGCGCTGGGTCGGGTCCTGCGCCAGGCAGCTCTCGATCAGCGGGCGGACGCTCTCCGGCACCCCGTCCAGGTCGTACTGGCCCTGCACGATGGCCAGCATCAGCGCGGTCATCGGGGAGTTGGCGTCGCCGAAGGGGGTGCGTCCGGTGGCGGCGAAGGTGATGACGGAGGCGAGGCAGAAGAGGTCGCTCGCGGCGGTCAGGGTCTCGCCGCGGCACTGCTCGGGCGACATGAAGCCGGGGGAGCCGACGGCGGCGCCGGTGCGGGTCAGGCCCTCGCCGCTCTCCAGGGCGCGGGCGATGCCGAAGTCGATGACGCGCGGGCCGTCGATGGTGATCATCACGTTGGACGGCTTGAGGTCGCGGTGCACGAGCCCGGCGCCGTGAATGTCGCGCAGCGCCTTCACCAGGCCGTTGGCCAGGATGAAGAGGGTGCGCTCCGGCAGCGGCCCGTACGAGTTCGTGATCACGTCGTGGAGCGAGGGCCCGGCGACGTAGCCGGTGGCCACCCACGGGGTCTGCGCCTCGGTGTCGGCGTCGAGGACCGGTGCCGTCCAGTCGCCGCCGACCCGGCGGGCGGCGTCCACCTCGTGCTGGAAGCGCTGCCGGAACTCCGGCTGCGCGGCCAGCTCGGGCTGGACCAGCTTGACGGCCACGGTGCGACCGCGGTCCGAGCGTGCGAGATAGACACTGCCCATCCCGCCGGCGCCCAGCTTCCCCAGCAACCGGTACTGGCCGACCCGTCGCGGGTCCGTCGGGCCGAGCGGCTTCATCCGAACTACTCCTCTTTCGCCCCCGTGCACTCCGGTGGAACACCGAAGCGGTTGGCACGCCTTGCTCCCGGAACTCGTGAAGAAGGACCGGGCGGGTGCCACACCCGGTTCCCTCTGTGACTATCACGTTGTCTTCAGGTGATCGGTTCAGTGACCGGCCCCGGGCGTGTACCGTACCCGGTCGACCTTCGGACACCTGCACGAGGGCCGCGGAACGACGTGACGCAGGTCACAACGGGCGGCCGCCGGCGGTCAGTCGGCGCGCTCGTACCTGCCCTGCGAGTCGGTGTCGGTGTTCTCCAGCCAGGCGATGGTGAGATCGCCGCCCACGCCGTTCACCCACATCCGGAAGCCGCCGTCGGTCCAGCAGCTCTCGCTGTTGCCGTCGCCGACCAGGGTGTCGGGGCCCATCACCACCTGGTCCTCGGTCACCTGCACCAGCCGGTTCTCCCAGGTGCACTCGTAGTTCTCGGTGGTCTGGTGGAACGTCATCACGGCGTCGCCGATCGCGCCCTGCGTGACGGTGATCTCCGAGCTGCTCTCGCCGTCGTCGTCGTTCTCCCAGGTGTGGCGGTAGGTGCCGACCAGCGCCTCTGGCACGTTGGCCTCCGAGGCGGCGGCGGCCCGCTCGAGCGTGGCCTGCTGGTCGTTGTAGGCCCAGGTCAGCTCGTCGCCGCTCTCCGAGAGTTCGAGCGTCTGCACCGTGGCGTTGTCGCGGCAGGACTCGTCGGCCTCGCTCTCCGGCACGCTCCAGTCGTGCAGCTCGGTGAACTCCAGCCGGTCGTCGAAGGACTCGAGCCGCACCTGGAAGGTGCAGAGCACCTCGTTGGTGATGGTGTTCGCGGTGCCGATGATCTCGCCGGCCGCGCCCTGCTCGATCTCGAACCGCAGCAGCTTCGGGAGACCGCTGCTCGACTCGTACTCGCCCTGCCAGGCGCCCAGATAACGGTCGGCGATCGGCGTGGTGTCGCTGTTCGAACCGCGCACCACCAACCCGATCACCACGACGAGCGCCACGACGGCGGCGCCGAGCGACGCCAGCGCCCAGGTGCGGGCCCGGTTCCCCCGGTTGCCGGGGGACGTCGCCGGGCCGTAGCCGCCCGCGGGCCCGAAGCCGCCGAGGGACGGCACGGACGGCGCGGGGACCGGCGCGGGAGTGGGCGACGGATGGCCGGTGTTGGGCATCGAGTACGGCGAGGGCAGTGGGACCGGGCGCTGCTGGGCCGAGGGGTGCACGGGCGGCCAGACCGGCGGCGGCGCCGGGGTGGGCGCGGGGGTCGGCCCCTGGCCGGCGCCGACGGCCGAGGCCGGCTCGGCCGGGCCGCCCACGGCGCGGCGGTCGGTGCCGCTCTCCGGGCCCTCGGAGTCGAGCAGTTCGACGGCGTGCCGGCCCAACTGGGCGATCAGCGGCCCGGGCAGCCAGGGCTCGCGGGAGCCGTCGGGCGTGGTGAGGTCGAGCAGCTCAGGCAGGCTGAACCGCTGTTCGGGATCCTGCCGCAGGCAGCCGGAGACGAGGTGCCGCAACCCCTCGGGCAGGTCCGTGAGGTCGGGCTCCTCCTCGGCGATGCGGTACAGCAGCAGGTGCACGCTGGTGTCGAGGGTGCCGAACGGGGTCTGGCCGGTGGCGGCGTAGGCGAGCAGCGAGCCGAGGCAGAAGACGTCGCTGGCCGGCGTGACCTGCTGGCCGCGCACCTGCTCGGGGGACATGAAGCCGGGCGAGCCCACGGTGGCGCCGGTGCGGGTGAGCCCGCCGTGGGCGGCGTCCAGGGCGCGGGCGATGCCGAAGTCGATGACCCGCGGGCCGTCGATGGTCAGCAGCACGTTCGACGGCTTGAGGTCGCGGTGCACCAGGTCGGCGCCGTGGATGTCGGTGAGGGCGTGTGCCAGGCCGTTGGCCAGCAGGCTGACGCTGCGCTCCGGCAGCCGGCCGAAGTCCCGGGAGACCACCTCGTGCAGGGAGGGCCCGGCGATGTAGCCGGTGGCCACCCAGGGGGTCTGGGCCTCGGGGTCGGCGTCGATCACCGGCGCCGTCCACCGCCCGCCGACGCGCCTGGCCGCGGCGATCTCCAGCGCGAAGCGGCGGCGGAAGTCGGGTTCCAGGGCGAGGTCGGGTTTGATCGTCTTGACGGCGACCGTGCGGCCGCGTTCCGAACGGGCCAGGTACACCTGCCCCATGCCGCCCTGGCCGAGCCGACCGAGCAGCCGGTACTGACCTATCCGACGCGGATCCTGTGCCGTCAGCCGATCCATGTTGAGCCGATCCCCCCGACGATGACTCTGCTTGCCAACCCGAGGATAGAGGCGACGAGCCCCCAGCGCCCATGGGCGCTCACACGCGCACTGGCGCGAACCGGCGGCGCCGGTACGCGACGGGCCGATGTTCGAACGGGCCGGTATCCGAACGGCGCGGCGGCGATCGCGGCCGGCGGGCGGCTCGTCATCGGCTCGTCAGCGGTGCGTCATCGGCTCGTCAGTGGTGCGTCGGCCGCGGCCTCTCCGCCTCGGTCAGCCCGTCGTCGCGTCGTCTCCCAGCGATTCCAACGCCTCGGTGAGCCTGGTCAACGTGGCGAGCGCCGCCGCGAACTCCCCGGCGCCGCCGAGCGCGTCGGTCAACCGGGTGGCCAACGCCGCGTGTCCCGGGCCGATGGCGGCGAGCGCCGCCCGGCCGGCGTCGGTCGCGGCCAGCAGCTTGGCCCGCCGGTGCGCCGGGTTGGGCTCGTAGCCGGCGAGCCCCGCGTCGACGAGCAGGTCGGCGACGCGCTGCACGCTCTGCCGGGTGATCCCCACGACCCTGGCGACGCCGGACACCGGCAGCGGCTCGGTCAACACCGCGCTCAGCACCTGCAACCGGGCCGCGGAGAGCCCGACCGGCGCGGCGAGCCGGTCGGCCACTGCCAGGAACTGCGCGTTCAGCCGGAACACGGTGCTCGCGCTGTCGGACAGCAGCGCTCCCGGCGTCGGCCGGTGGACGTGGACGGGGGGCGTTCCGCGGGGCTCGGTCATGACAGCAAGCTGCCATGACGTCAGCATGCTGTCAATTGTCTGACGTAGCGGTAGGCTGGGCTGCCGTGATTCGACGGAGCACCTTGCGGGAACAACTCGCCGACGCCCTACGCGAGGAGATCCTGGCCGGCCGCCTCGGCCCGGACGGCGAGTTCACCGTGCGCGAGATCGCCGAACACTACGGCGTCTCGGCGACTCCGGTGCGCGAGGCGCTGGTCGATCTCTCGGCCCAGGGCCTGCTCGAGGTGGAGCAGCACCGCGGCTTCCGGATCAAGCAGTTCTCGCTGGCCGACTTCCGGCACATGATCGAGGCCGAGGCCCTGGTGCACGACGGCATACTCCGCCGGCGGCCCCCTTTAAACCGGTGGGACGCCATGCCGGAGGCCTTCACCTCCATCCGCCGCCGGGCCACCGCCGCCCGGCAGGCCGCCGTCGCCGGCGACCTGGACATCCTGATCGCCTACGACCTCCGCTTCTGGCGCGAGCTCGACGCGCTGCTCGGCAACCCGCACATAGGCGAGTTCCTCGACCGACTCCGGGTACGCTGCTGGGCCTTCACCGTCCCCCACCTGCGGCGTCAGCGGGTCCTCGCCGGTCGCCTGTGGGCGGGCCACCCGGACCTGGCGGACGCCGTCGAGCGGGGCGACGTCGAGGAGACGGAGCGACTGCTCGGCGACTCTCGGGACCACGCGCTGACGTTGGCGGTCGAACTCACTACCCTTGCGGTACCGCGTCACCCGGACCGAGAGTGAGCCCACACGTGGCCTGTGACCTGTGGCTGGTCCCCCTCGTCGATGTGCTGTGCCACAGCCCGGACAACCCCTTCGCGGAAGAACTCGCCGAATACGACCGAGCGTTGGCCGACGCCGGGCTGCCTCCGGTGCCGGTGCACGGCTACGTGCCCGGCACGTCGGGCGACGTCGCCCCGATCGCCGGCTTCGACTACGCGGCGCTGCACCTGCTGCGGCGCGCCTACCTTCTCCACGTCAGCGGCCTGCCGGTGACGCCGGCGGACGAACTGGACGGCGACTACCAGCAGTTGCTGGAGATGTTCGAGGCGTCTGCCCAACAGGCCCATCTCGTCTGGCACTTCGACCATGCCGGCTGCTATGTCCCGCTCGACTTCCCGCACCCGTTGGTCAACGAGACGCTGTTGGCCGGCGGCGGGCCGCTCGGGTCGAGCCACGGCCTGCTGCGGGAGCTGGAGGCGGTGGCGCCGGTGCTCGGCCTCGACCCGCGCAACCCACCCCCACCGCCGGCCCCACCCGCCCGCCCCACCCGCCTCGACGAACCCGCCGCGGAACCGGCCTCCCTCGACCACCCGTTCGCCCGCGAACGCCACGTCTGGCTCTCACTCCACGCGGCGGCGACGAGGAGCCTGGCCCAGGGCTCGATGATCGTCTTCAGCTGAGCCGGACCGCGGGTGCGCATGGCCGCGCCCGTCCCACCGCCTCGGCCACGGCGCCGCCTCGGCCACGCGAAGCGCGGCGCCGCCTGGCCCGGAGGGCCGTGCCCGCGTCATGCGCGGGCCGCGCCAGGAGCCCGGCCGCGGGTGGCCGGGGCGGCTCTCGGGGGCGCCCGCCGCCTGGCCATGCGGCCGGGCAGGGCCATGCCTGGCCGCGCCCACCAGTCCGCAGGGGCGGGACTCCGCAGGGCCCCGGCTCTGCCGGCCCCTGCCCGGGGGCGGGCTTGGCCCCGAACTGTCCCGCCGGTAGGCCGGTAGGCCGGTAGGGCGGGGTTCCGCGTGCCCTGCCCGGCGGGCCCGGTCCTGCCGCGCCCGGCCTGGCCCCGGGCCTCGCGGCCCGCGGGGCGGCGGCCCGCCCCCGAACCGCCTGGCTCGCTGGGGCGCGGCTGTGCACGGCCTGGCCGGGCAGGGACCCGGCTGTGCCGGCGACCGCTCCGCCCGCAGGGCGGGACGCCACACCGCCCTGCCCGGAGGGCTCCGGCTCCGCCCCGAACCGTCTGGCCCTCAGGCCCGGCCGCGCCGCGCTCCGTCCGGCTCGCGTCGGACCGGCCGGCCCGCAGGGCCCCGGTTCCGGATCGCCCGCCCGGATCGCCCGCCCGGGCCGGGTGCCCGGGCCGGGTGCCCGCCGGGCACCCACGGAGGGCCCTTCGAGCCGTTCGCCCCGGCAGGGGCGTCAGCTCCGTGACGTGAGGGGGCGTCGCTCGAAAGGGTGGAAGTCGGGGCACGGGCCCCACGCCGTTAGGCTGCCCTGCGTGAGGATCCTTGTCATCGGCGGCGGTGCCCGCGAACACGCCCTGTGCCACGCTCTCTCCCGCGACCCGGCTGTCACCGAGCTGCACTGCGCGCCCGGCAACGCCGGGATCGCCGAGGTGGCGACCACCCACCCGGTCGACGCGCTGGACGGCGCCGCCGTGGCCGCGCTCGCCGGGCGGCTCGGTGCCGAGCTGGTCGTGGTGGGGCCCGAGGCCCCGCTCGTCGCCGGCGTGGCGGACGCCGTGCGGGACGCCGGGATGCCCGCCTTCGGGCCCACGGCCGAGGCCGCCCGGCTCGAGGGCAGCAAGGCGTTCGCCAAGGAGATCATGGCCGCCGCCGGCGTCCCGACCGCCAGGTCGTACGTCTGCGTCGGCGCCGCCGAGGCCGACAAGGCGCTGGACGCGTTCGGCCCGCCCTACGTCGTCAAGGACGACGGCCTGGCCGCCGGCAAGGGCGTCGTCGTCACCGAGGACCTGGCCGCGGCCCGCGCGCACGCCGCGTCCTGCGAGCGCGTCGTCATCGAGGAGTACCTGGACGGACCCGAGGTGTCGCTCTTCGCCGTCACCGACGGCGAGACCGTCGTCCCGCTCCAGCCGGCCCAGGACTTCAAGCGCGCGTTCGACGACGACCAGGGCCCCAACACCGGCGGCATGGGCGCCTACTCGCCGCTGCCGTGGGCCGACCCCGGTCTCGTCGACGAGGTGCTGAGCACCGTGCTCCAGCCGACCGTCGACGAACTGCGGCGGCGCGGCACCCCGTTCGCCGGGCTGCTCTACGCCGGGCTCGCGCTGACCTCCAACGGGGTGCGGGTCGTGGAGTTCAACGCCAGGTTCGGCGACCCGGAGACACAGGTGGTGCTGGCCCGGCTGCGCACCCCGCTCGCCGGGCTGCTGCTGGCCGCCGCCACCGGTGAGTTGGCCGGCCTCCCGCCGCTCCGCTGGAGCGAGGACGCCGCGGTCACGGTGGTCGTCGCGGCCGAGGGGTACCCCGAGGCGCCGCGCTCCGGCGACCCGATCGAGGGGCTCGACGAGGTGGCCGCGGAGGACGGCCCCGACGCCTACGTGCTGCACGCCGGCACCCGCCGCGACGACGCCGGCCGGATCGTCAGCGCCGGCGGCCGGGTGCTCTCCGTCACCGCGACCGGGGGAGACCTGGCGGCCGCGCGGGAGACGGCGTACCGCGCCGTGGGGCGGATCCAGCTCGCCGGCTCGCACCACCGCGGCGACATCGCCGCGCGGGCGGCCGCGACCCGCTAGAGCCCCACCGGTAGAGCCCACCCGATAGCACGTATCCGGTTGCCTGCTTTACCCAAAGCCCCACCATCGAGTGACCAATCCGCTGACCGGCTGACGCGTCAGCCGCGCCCAACTAGGGTGCGGCGCAGTGTGTTTCGCCCCCGTCCCCGGCTGTCGCCGCGGATGCCAGCCGGCCGTTCCCTACCGCGATCGGGTCACCGTGCGTTGCGTTGTCAGTGCTCGGTGCGACAGTGGGAGAACGGCCAGGGTGGTCGGCGGCGTCGGAAGAGCGGAGGGCAGGGCCATGGTGCAGCGTGGGGCGCGAACAGCCGGCGGCGCCGGACACTCCGCGCGCGATCACGCGCTGGCCGTGCTGCGGGTGCGGGACACCGCGCTGGCGCTGGCGCTGCTGCCGGCCGCCGTCGCCGTGGTGCTGTTCGTCACCGGCACCGGTGGCGCCGTCCGGTGGCCGGCGGCCGGCGTCGCGGTCGCCGTGCTGGCGCTGGCCGCGGCCACCGGGCTGCGCGTCGCCGTGGCGCGTCCGGTCGTCACCCCCACCGTCGAGGTGCCGGAACACGCGGCGCCGGCGCTGCACGGGCTCATAGTCGACCTCGCCGAGTGCCTCGGCGTCCCGGCGCCGTCCGGCATCGCGCTCACCCCCGACTGCGACAGCTGGCTCGAGGAGCCGCCGCGCTCCGGCCGGCCGGGTTCGGTGGCGCCGGTGCTGGTCATCGGCTCGCCGTTCCTGTGGTGGCTGCGGGTGGCCGAGCTGCGCGCGCTGCTCGCGCCGGTCGTCGCCGGCACCGGGCCATCCGCCCACCCCGACGTGGCCGCCGCCCGCCGCTGCGTCCGCGCCTGGGACACCGCGGCCGAGCTCGCCGCCGGCTACTCGCCGCTGCGCCGCCCGCTGCTGGCGTTCGCCGGCCGGGTGGCCAGGCTACTGCTGCGCGCCGCCGCCGGGCACTCGGCCGAGCTGGAGCGCGGCGTCGCGCTGGCCGCCGCCGGCCGCGCCCAGGGCGTCGACCCGGTGCTCCGCACCTCGGCGCAGGAACAGGTCGGCCTCGCCTACGCCGGCTGGGACCGGCTGCTCACCCGGGTCGCCCAGCCGGCCTGGCGGATCGGCCGCTGGCCGCGCGGGCTCAACGCCGGCGTGGTCGCCGCGCTCACCGAGCTGTCCCGCCGGGACCGGCTGGCCGAGGGCTTCACGGCCAGGCTCGGCGAGCGCCCCGCCTGCGACCTGCTGGACGAGCCCGGCGCCATGGACGACGAGATCTCGCTGCTCGCCGCCCGCCTGCTGCACGGGGCGCCGGGCGGCGCGCCGCCCCCCGGCTGGGCCCCGGTCGACTGGGCGGCCTACCCGGAGGAGGTCGTGGACCGCATCTGGCGCGACCGGGCGGCCCGGCTCTTCGCCGCGTTGGACGCCGCCGAGACGCCGACGCTGGCCTGGGTCCTCCAGCGGCTGACGGACGCGGCCGCCACCGACCACGGGGTGGACGCGCTGGCCGCCCGGCTGGTCGCCGGCCGGGAGCGCGGCGAGAAGCGGGAGTCGCTGGTCGAACACGTGGCCGCGGCGGTCTGCTGCGCGGCCGCCGACACCACGGCGGCCGTGCCCGGGCTCGACTGGCTGGACGGCCCGGTGCTGCTGGCCGACGGCAAGCGCAGGCAGGACCTGGCGGCCCAGGTGCACAGCCTGGTGGACGACGGCGACCCAGGACCGCTGCGGGAGTGGCTGGCCGGCATCGGCGCCCGGGCGGACAAACCGGTGCGCCTCGTGTGACCCGGGGGGCCCGGGTGGCGACCGGCCGCAACTCGCCGAGCACCCTGGACAGTTTGCCCGGTTGGCGCCACTATCGGGCCATCATCTCCGGTCAACGCCGCGACGAATGGTGATCGAGCACTCGCGGGATGTGATGTGCTGGGTGGTCCTACAGGCGCGACGGAGGTGCAGGGAGGGGAGATTGAGAGAGAGCACCGAACGCATCGGGCGATGGGAGTCGGGGGCGCTCACCCAGGCCGTATCCGACCCGTTCGGGCAGGGGCCGCTGCCCTGGTTCCGCGGGGACGAGAGCCAGTTCAGGCGCAGCGACCACGCCGTGCCGACGCGGCCCGCCGGGCCGGCCAACGCGGACGACGTGGCCTGCCAGATCAAGGGCTTCGTGCCGGACGGCGCGGTGGCCCCGGGCCAGCCGCTGGACTTCCGGGTCACGGTCGACCCGCCCCAGGAGTTCACCATCGACATCTACCGCATCGGCCATTTCGCCGGTGACGGCGCACAACTTCTGCTGCACAGCCCCAAGTTGATGGGCACCCGACAGCCGGCACCGCTGGTCGCGGGCCGCACGGTCTCCTGCCACCACTGGTGGCTCTCCTGGCGGCTCCAGGTGCCCGACGACTGGCAGCCGGGCGCCCATGTCGCCGTCCTCACCACGGCGGACGGCGCCTACCGCTCCCACGTGCCGTTCACCGTCCGGGACGACAACCCGGCCGACCTGCTGCTGGTGCTGCCGGACGTCACCTGGCAGTCGTACAACCTCTTCCCCGAGGACGGCCGCACCGGCGCCAGCCTCTACCACGCGTGGGACGCCGGCGGCCGGCTGCTCGGCGAGCACGACGCCGCGGTCACCGTCTCCTTCGACCGCCCCTACGCGGGGGCCGGGCTGCCGCTGCACGTGGGCCACGCCTACGACTTCATCCGCTGGGCCGAGCGGTACGGCTACGACCTCGCCTACGCCACCGCCCGCGACCTGCACGCCGGCCGGGTCGATCCCGCCAGATACCGGGGGTTGATCTTCTCCGGCCACGACGAGTACTGGTCACGCGAGATGCGCGCCGTCGTCGAGCGCGCCAGGGACGGCGGCACCTCGCTCGTCTTCCTGTCCGCCAACACCATGTACTGGCAGGTCTCGCTCGGCCCGCTGCCCTCGGGCGACCCCGACCGGCTGCTCAGCTGCCGCAAGCGGCAGGGCCCCGGCCGGGCGGTGCTCTGGCGGGAGCAGGGGCAGCCGGAGCAACTGCTGCTCGGCATCCAGTACGCGGGCCGGGTGCCGCGTCCGCACCCCCTGGTGGTGCGCAACGCCGACCACTGGCTGTGGGAGGCCACCGGCGTCCGGGAGGGCGACGAGCTGCCCGGGCTGGTCGCCGGCGAGGCCGACCGGTACTTCCCGCGCACCTCGCTGCCCGAGTCCGTGAGCCGGGTGCTGCTCGCCCACTCCCCGTACCGGGACGACGCGGGGGCCAGGCGGCACCAGGAGACCTCGCTCTACCGGGCACCGAGCGGCGCCTGGGTCTTCGCCTCCGGCACCTTCGCCTGGTCGCCGGCGCTCGGCCGGCCCGGCTACCTGGACTCCCGGATCCAGAAGGCGACGGCCAATCTGCTGGACCGTATCTGCAAGCGCGACTAGGGCCTGCCCGGAGGTCTCCCGGCCACCAGGCGCCCCCCGCCGGGGCGACGCGGGCCCTGCGGGACAATAAGGGCGCCCGGCCGACCATCCACCCGAACCGGCCCATCAGTTCCGTGACGTTGCCAGGAGGCGCAGTGCCAGGATTCGTCGACAAGCCCGAGCCCGTCGAGGTGCCCGGGCTCGAGCACCTGCACACCGGGAAGGTACGGGATCTCTACCGGAACGAGGCGGGCGAGCTGGTCATGGTCGCCAGCGACCGGGTCTCCGCCTACGACTGGGTGCTGCCCACCGAGATCCCGGACAAGGGCCGGATCCTGACCAGGCTCTCCCTCTGGTGGTTCGACCAGCTCGCGGACCTGGTGCCCAACCACGTGATCTCCACCGAGCTGCCGGCCGGCGCGCCGCCGGACTGGAAGGGGCGGGTCACCATCTGCCGGCAGCTGGCGATGATCCCCGTCGAGGCGGTGGCCCGCGGCTATCTGACGGGCTCCGGGCTCGTGGAGTACGAGCGCGACCGCACGGTCTGCGGCCTCGCCCTGCCGCCCGGGTTGGAGGACGGCTCCGAGCTGCCCGCCCCCATCTTCACCCCGGCCACCAAGGCCGCCGTGGGCGAGCACGACGAGAACGTGAGCTACGAGGAGATCGCCCGCAAGGTCGGCGCCGACACCGCGGCGCAGCTGCGGCAGGCCACCCTCGCCGTCTACGGCCGGGCCAGGGACGTGGCCAGGGACCGCGGGGTGATCCTGGCGGACACCAAGTTCGAGTTCGGCCGCGGCCCCGACGAGGACGCCGACGACCCGCTGGTGCTGGCCGACGAGGTGCTGACGCCCGACTCCTCGCGGTTCTGGAGCCGGGACGAGTGGCAGCCCGGCCGGCCGCAGCGGCCCTACGACAAGCAGGTGCTCCGCTACTGGCTCTCCTCGCCAGAGTCCGGCTGGGACCGGTCGGGCGAGGCGCCGCCGCCCGAGCTGCCGGCCGAGGTGATCGAGCGCACCCGGGACCGGTACATCGAGGTCTACCGGCGGCTGACCGGCGTGGACTGGGACCGCCCGGCGGACTGACCAGGCCGCCGGCCCGCTCCCCGGACCGTCATGGCTCCGCGACGAATGTCACGGAGCCGGCACGGTCCACGTCCGGGAGATTCACAGCCCGCGTGGCGTGCTGACATCGGTGATAGCAAGGAGGCCGGTGAGAGCGAAGGGCCGCGAAGGCCGCCGCGTCAGAGGGTGAATCATGGGGGAAAGCGGGTTGTCGTTCTTCGGTGTCTCCGGGGAGGACGAGAAGGTCTACCGACACGTTCTCCGCAGACCGAGATCGACGCTGCCCGAGCTGTGCCACACCCTGGATCTGGAGCCCGCCGAGGCGCTGCCGAGGCTGCGCCGGCTGCGCAGCCTCGGCCTGGTCAGGCTGGCGGCCGGCGGCCGCATCGCGCCCGCGCACCCCGAGACGGCCCTGGCCCGGCTCAGCCGGGCCGATTCCGCCGGCCGGAGCCCCGACCGGAACTCCGACCGATTTGCCCGCGACGTAAGGGAGTTGCTCGCGTCGCTGCGCGCCGAGGCGGCGGCCGGTGAACCCGGGGCGGCCGCCGAACGCCCCGGCGTCGAACTCGTGAACGACGCCGCGGAGATTCGGGACCGGGTCGTCGACTGGGCATTCCAGGCGTGTGAGGAAGTGCTTTCCCTGACGCCCTGGCACGCCATGCCGCCGGCGCATCTGGCGTTCATCCGCCCGATCGCGCTGCGCTGCCTGCGCCGCGGGCTGCGGTGCCGCGTCATCGTGCCGGCCGCCTGCCTCGAACATCCGCCGACCGCCGACTACCTGGCGGAGCTGGCCAGGCACGGCGCCCGGATCCGCCTGGTGGCGGAGGCCACCGAACGGCTGCTGATGGCCGACCGCCGGATCGCCCTGCTGCCGGCCCGCGGCGACGACCTCGACCAGGGCGCCCTCGTCGTCACCGAGCCGGGGATCCTCGCCGGCCTCACCGGCCTCTTCGAACGCGCCTGGGCGGCGGCCTCGCCCTACCCGGGCCCCGCCGGGCTGGCGGACACCGAGCGGCGGGTGCTCGTCGCCATGTGCTCGGGCAGCCTCGACGAGACCGGCGCCAGGACCGTCGGCGTCTCGGTCCGCACCTACCGCCGCCGGGTCGCCGAGCTGATGCGGCTGCTCGGCGCTGGCAACCGCGCCCAGGCCGCCCTGCTCGCCCGCGACCGAGGCTGGATCTAGGGCCTGTCTTCCGGATCTTCGTGGGGCCGCCCCGCCAGCTACGGCACCTCGCTGCGTTACCCCACGCCGCGGAGCGGCATGTCAGGCGCCGCGCGCGAATACGGCCACGTATGAGCTGCGCTGCGGTCGATGTGCGGCTCCGCCGCGTGGGGCGCCTTGAGCGAAGCGAATGGGGGTACTCCCCCAAGCACTCCGTGCAGGGGGCACCCCCACCCGGGCCGCCAGGCCTGGGGGAGCCAAGGCCTGATCCACGAAGATCCAAAAGACAGGCCCTAGCCCCTGAGGCTCAGGGCGCGAGCGAGGGCAGCGCCCGGGTCCCGAACCGGTGGCGCAGCGCCGAACGGGCCGCGAGCAGCCCGCACATCCCGTGCACGCTGGGTCCCGGCGGGGTGGCGGCCGAGCACAGGAAAACGCCGGGCAGCGGCGTGCGGTACGGGTCGAACCTGGGCACCGGCCTGGCCACGCTCTGGTAGAGCGTCATCGCCCCCGAGGCGATGTCCCCGCCCACGTAGTTGGGGTTGTGCGACGCGTAGTCGGCCGCGGCGACTGCCCGTTCGCGCAGCACCGTGTCGCCGAAGCCCGGCGCGAACCGCTCGATCCCCCGCCGCACCAGGGGCAGCGGATCGCGGGTGTCCCCGTTGGGCACGTGCGCGTAGGCCCACACCGGCCGAGCCCCGGGGCGGGCTCGCCCCGGATCGGTGACGGCCGGGTCGACCAGCAGCACGAAAGGATCCTCGGTCGGCACCCCGCGCGCGGCGAGCGTCTCCTGCCGGACGATCTCGGCCCGGCCGCCGCCGAGATGGACCGTGCCGGCCCGGCCGACCAGTGGATCGGCCCACGGGATGGGCTCGGAGACCAGGAAGTCCACCTTGGCCGCGGCCGGCCCGTACCGGAAGCGGGCCAGCCGCCGCGCGTAGCCGGCGGGCAGCCGGTCGCCGGCGATGGCCAGGAACTCCCTGACCCCGACGTCGAGCAGCACCGCCCTGGCGCCGGCGAACTCCCGCAGGTCGGTGACCCGGTGCCCGGTGTGCAGCGTGCCGCCGTGCGCCCTGATGTCGTCGGCCATCGCCTCGGCGATCCGCCCGCTGCCGCCGCGCGGCAGCGGCCAGCCGCCCACGTGGGCCAGGTGCCCGAGCAGCGCCGCGACCGCCGCCGTGGGCAGGCTGGGCAGCCGGCCGAGACCGTGGGCGGCCACCCCGGCCAGCAGCGCGGCGGCCTCCTCGCCCTCGAAGGCCCCGGCGGCCAGCCGGGTGCCGTGCCGCGCCATCCGGCCGGCGAGCAGCCAGGGCGCGACGGGATCGCGGGGCAGCGCGCGCTGCCCGGAGAGCAGGAACTCGGTGACGCCCGCGCTGTGTTCGATCAGCGGCCGCATCAGCCGCCGCCACCGGTCGCCGTCCCGCCCGAGCCGCTCCGCGGTGCGCTCCAGGTCGTGGAACGCCACGGCCGCCGGCCCGCCGTCCAGCGGGTGCGCGTAACTGATCTCGGGCCGCAGCAGCTCGACGCCGCGCGCCGCCAGGTCGAACTCCCGGAAGAACGGCGAGGCCGCGGCCATCGGGTGCACGGCCGAGCAGACGTCGTGCGTGATCCGCTCGTCGAACAGGCTCTCGCTGCGCAGCCCGCCCCCGATCGTCGCCGCGGCCTCGTACACCGCCACTTCGAGCCCGGCCCTGGCCAGCACCACTCCGGCGGCCAACCCGTTCGGCCCGGCCCCGACGATCACGACATCCACCACACCCCGACGCTACCGCCCCGGCCTCGCCGCCCGCCCGGCCCGCCGCACGTCGGCCCCGGCCGGAGGCCCCGCCTCGGCACGTTCCCCGGGGCCAGGCCCCCACCGCCTGCCGGCCCGGCCAGGGCTTCGCCCCGTACGGCCCTCGGCCGGGCCGTGGGCTTCGCGCCGCCCGCCCGGCGGGGGCGGCGGCACCACCCCGCCAGGGCCAGCACCGGCGGCGGGCCCGGGCCCGGCACCCGGCTTCGCCGGGGCCGTCGGCCTGGCCGGCCCGGCCAGGGCTTCGCGTCCGCGAGGTCGGGTGGCCCTGCCCCCGCCAGGGGGCGACGGCTACAACCAGCCGCGTTCGCGGGCGAGGCGGGCCGCCGTGTGGCGGTTCTCGGCGCCGAGTTTGGTGGCGGCGGCCGACAGGTAGTTGCGGACGGTGCCGGGGGCCAGGCCGGCGCGGGCCGCGATCTCGGCGATCGGGGCGCCGTCGGCGGCCAGTTCGAGCACCTCGGCCTCCCGCTCGGTCAGCGGCGAGTCGCCGGCGCTGATCGCGTCCGCCGCGAGCTCGGGGTCGACATAGCGGTTGCCCGCGTGCACGGTGCGGATGATCTCGGCGAGCCGGGACGCCGACACCGTCTTCGGCAGGAAGCCCCGCACCCCGGCGGCGAGCGCCCGCTTCAGATGGCCGGGGCGGGCGTGGCCGGTGACGATCAACGTGACGCACCCCGGGACCTCGCGGCGCAGCGCCTCGGCCACCGCCACCCCGTCCGCGCCGGGCATCGCCAGGTCGAGGACCGCCACGTCCGGCTGGTGGGCCCTGGCCATCGCCAGCGCCTCGGGGCCGGTGGCCGCCTCGGCCACCACGGCCAGGTCGTCCTCGAGGCCGAGCAACGCGGCCAGCGCGCCTCTGATGAGGTGTTCGTCGTCCGCGAGCAGCAGTCGGATCACGCGCCGTCCCCCAGCCGCACCTCGGCCGTCAGCCGGAACGAGCCGGCCGCGTCGGCCGCCGTCGTCAGCGAGCCGCCGAACGCCGCCAGCCGCTCCCGCAGCCCGGCGAGACCCGACCCCGGGCCGAGCACGGGGCTCCGCGCGCCGTCGTTCTCCATCACCAGCACCACCTTGCCGGGCGCCGACCGCCGCAGCCGCACGGCGCACCGGCCCGCGTCGGCGTGCCGCAGCACGTTGGTGGTGCCCTCCCGCACCACCCAGCCGAGCGCCGACTGCACCTGGGCCGGCAGCCCGGACGACGCGCTGTCCTCGATGTGGCAGCTGATGCCCGCCGCCTCGAGCACCCCCCGGGCGCCGGCCAACTCCGCGTGCAGATCGGCCGCCCGATAGCCCCGCACCACTTCCCGCATCTCCGCCTGTGACTCCCGGGCTATTCGCTGGACCTCGGTCATCTGGGCCACCATCTGGTCGGCGACCACCTCGGAGCCCGCCGGGCCGCGCCGCGCGAGCCGCACCGCGAGCTCGCTCTTGAGCGCGATCACCGACAGGTTCCGCCCCAGCACGTCGTGCAGGTCGCGGCCGAACCGCAGCCGCTCCTCCGCCACCGCGAGCCTGGCCTCCGTCTCCCTGGCCGCGTCGAGCCGGTGCATCACCCGCAGCGTCCACGCGGAGGTGCGGTGCAGGCCCCCCATCAGCAGCGCGCCGGTGGCCGTGGCCGCGACCACGGTGACGACCGCGACGGCGGTCCCCCCGAGCGCCACGCCCCCGACGCCCATCGCCGCCACCGGCAGCGCCGCGACGCGCAGCCCCTGCCTGATCGGCAGCGCCATCGCCACCGGGGCGGGGAAGTAGACGGCCATGTAGAGGGGGACGGTGTTGCTCTCCTTCGGCAGCCCGCCCGCCGCGACGGTGACGAACACCGCCGCCATCCCGGCGAGCGTCAGCGCCGTGTAGCCGACGAGCAGCCGGTCGGGGCGGGGGCCGGTGCCGAGATAGGCCCGCAGCGCGGCCCCGTTCGCCACGGCGCCGACCGTGACATGGGCCGTGCCCACCAGGCCGGCGACCGCCAGCCCCCACACGGTGCTCTCCTCCGCGTCCCGCGCCATGCCGAACACGATCAGCCCCGCCTCGGCCGCGCAGAACATGTAAAGCGACGCCGCCGTGTACTGGTGGACCCGCTTCAGCTGGCTGGCCCGGCGCGACGACTCCCACCAGCCGAACCCACGCACCACACACCTCCAAGGAACCTTGGGGACGCCTACCGCCGAGGCTCCCAGTAGAACCACCGTCGCACAGCGAGCCCCGAGAGCACCGCCCAGGCCAGGGTGGTCGTCACGGCGCTGATCAACTCGCCTGCGCCGAGGCCGCCGAGCCAGCCGCCGGAGACGAGCTGCATCACCCCGGTGACCGGCAGCAGCTCCAGGAAGCTGGCGACCCGGTCCGGCATCACCTCGAGCGGCACCATGAGACCGGAGCCGAAGAGCGAGATGAAGAGCAGCGGCATCCCGGTGATCTGCGCGCTCTCCACCGTCCTCGTCAGCCCGGCGGTGGCCGCCGCGAGCGCGCTCAGCAGCACGACGCCGAGCACCACCCCGAGCAGCAGCACCAGCGGGGAGGACGGCGCCCGGACGTCGAGCAGCAGGGTTCCCGCGGCCACCAGCACCACGCACTGCGCGAGCGCCAGCACCACCGAGGGCACCGCGGCGCCCGCCAGGATCTCCAGGTCCCGCGGCTCCCCGGCGCGCAGCCGCTTGAGCACCCGCTCCTCGCGCCGCGTCACATAGACCGGCAGCACCCCCAGGTAGACGACGATGACGAGCGTGGTGCCGATGCCGCCGGTCAGCACCGCGTCGGCGCGGCTGAGCGCCGTGTCGTCGAGGTCGAGGAAGCGGGACGAGGAGTACGAGCTGCCCACCATCACGAGTGGCAGCAGCATCGCCACGAACGCCGCCGAGCGGTTGCGCATCAGCAGCGTGAGCTCCATCCGGGACAACGCCCGCACCCGCTGCCAGCCGGTGCCGCGCCCGGCACCGGGACCGCCCCCTCGGGCCGCCGAAACCCGCACCGCGCTCATGCCGCGACCTCCCCGACCAGCTCGGCCCCCCCGGCCGCTATCCCCAGGAAGACCTCCTCCAACGTGGCGGACCGCGCGTCGAGATCGGTCAGCTCGACGCCGCCGTCCCTGGCCCACACCAGCAGCTCGGTCAGCGACCGCTGCATCTCCCGCGTCTCCACCAGCACCGCGCCCCCCTCGTCGAGCGCGGCCGGCACCGGAAGCGCCTCGACCGGGACCCCGGCCGGCAGCCCGAACCTGATCCTGGACGGCCGCTCGGCCATCACCTCGGCCGGTGTGCCGGAGACCACGATCCGGCCCTCGTTCATGATCGCCAGCCGGTCGGCCAGCTCCTCGGCCTCCTCCAGGTAGTGCGTGGTCAGCAGCACCGTGACGCCCTCGTCCCGCAGCACCCGGACCAGCTCCCAGGCGTCCCTCCGCGCCTGGGGGTCGAATCCGGTGGTCGGCTCGTCGAGGAACAGCACCTCGGGCCGCCCCGTGAGCGCCATCGCCAGGTCGAGCCGCCGCCGCTCGCCGCCGGAGAGCTGCTTGACCCGCACTTCGGCCCGCCGGCTGAGGCCGACCAGTGAGAGCGACTCGACCACCGGCCTGGCGCGGCTCGTGCACCCCGCCCACATCCGCGCCGTCTCGGCGACGGTCAGCTCGGAGGGGAAGCCGCCCTCCTGGAGCATCAACCCGATCCGCGGCCGCACCTCGGCGCGATCCGCGAACGGGTCGTGCCCGAGCACCCGCACCTGCCCGCCGTCCGCCGGGGCGAGGCCCTCCAGCAGCTCCACCGTCGACGTCTTGCCGGCGCCGTTCGTCCCCAGGAGGGCGAACACCTCGCCGCGCCGCACGGTGAAGTCGAGGCCCCGAACGGCCTCGTGGTCTCCGTAGCGGCGCCGCAGCCCGTTCACTTCGATCACGTTCTCAGTCACGGTTCCAGGCTCGCCGCCGACCCACCCCGCCGGTACTGCCGGACGTCAGCAGTTCCGCCTGACAAATGTCAGGTCGGAACCGGCCGCACACCCGACGAAAGTAAGGAGACCCAAGGAAACGTAACGAAGGGCCCGGTCTCGGAAGACCGGGCCCTTCACACGAGCGGACGACGAGATTCGAACTCGCGACCCTCACCTTGGCAAGGTGATGCTCTACCAACTGAGCCACGTCCGCATGTGCCCACCACTGTACCCCATCCAGAGGACAGGTCCAGCGGTCAGAGCGGGTGACAGGAATCGCACACTGCGCCTCCCCCTTGGAAAGGGGGTGTTCTGCTACTGAACTACACCCGCGCGACCTGGGGTTGAGAGCCTCTCGGGCTCCGCTCCCTGCGGCGCGCTCCAGACTCTAGCCGACCACCCCGGGTTCATGGCAAGTCGGCTCAATGGCCCGACGACTCAATGCCCTGAAGAGTGGGCCTCGTTGAACGCGTCGTACACCTTCCGCGGGATCCGGCCGCGGGCTGGGACGTCGAAGCCGTTGGAGTCCGCCCAGGCCCGCACCGTCTTGGGGTCGGGGGCCACGGCGGTGTGGTGGAAGGCTTTGCCGGACTTCGCGCGCTTACGTCCGGCTTCCACATACGGGGCGAGCGTGGTCCGCAGCTTCTCCGCGTTGTCGGTGCTGAGGTCGATCTCGTAGCTCTTCCCGTCGAGGCCGAAGGCAATCGTTTCGGACGCTTCGCCGCCGTCGATGTCGTCGGCGAGTGTGACCACTACACGCTGTGCCACGAATATCGGTCCTTTCGGGAGCGGCGGCCCGGCCCGGTGCCGCCCGCTCTCCCACTAGATCGCGAGCGAGGGTTCTTTAATTTGTACTGGATCGGCGTGCTAATGCGAAGAGGGCGAATTCGGCATCGCGTCATGATCGCATCTCATGCCGCACGGGGACCCTACGTTTTCCTTCAGGTTTCCCGGAAGGGTTTCCGGGCTCGATACCTTAACGTGACCGAAGCGCACCTATCTACCCGGGTAGATTTCCCCGCCCGGTAGGCTGAGCGATGCGTCATGCACACCATCACCGCACCATCACCGGGAGTACCAGTGGCTCGCGTCGTAGTCGACGTCATGCTCAAGCCGGAGATCCTCGACCCCCAGGGCCAGGCGGTTCAGCGGGCCCTGCCGCGCCTCGGATTCGAGGGCGTGGCCGACGTCCGCCAGGGCAAGCGCTTCGAGCTCGAGCTGGCCGGGCCGGTCGACGAGGCGGCCCTGGAGCGGGTCCGTGAGATGGCCCGCACGTTTCTCGCCAACACCGTGATCGAGGACTTCCACGTCCGGGTGGCGGAGGAAGTCGCCGAAGAGGGTGTCGGCCGGTGACAACTCGTGTAGGAGTCGTCACATTTCCCGGCTCTCTCGACGACCGTGACGCGGCCCGCGCGGTAAAGCTCGCAGGTGCCGAGCCGGTCGCGCTCTGGCACGGCGACAAAGACCTGCACCAGGTGGACGCCGTGATCCTCCCGGGCGGTTTCTCCTATGGCGACTATCTTCGCTGCGGCGCGATCGCACGATTCTCACCCGTGATGGAAACGCTCGTCGAGCAGGCCAGGGCGGGGCTGCCCGTGCTCGGCATCTGCAACGGTTTCCAGGTGCTGTGCGAATCGCATCTGCTGCCCGGTGCGCTGACCCGCAATGATCATCTGCACTTCATCTGCCGCGACCAGCGGCTCCGCGTGGAGAACGCCGACACCGCCTGGACCGCCGATTTCGCCGCCGGCCAGGAGATCACCGTCCCGCTGAAGAACGGCGAGGGCGGCTACGTCGCCGACGAGCGCACCCTGGACGAGCTGGAGGCCGAGGGCCGGGTGGTCTTCCGCTACCTGGACGTCAACCCCAACGGCTCCCGCCGCGACATCGCCGGGATCACCAACGCCGCCGGCAACGTCGTCGGCCTGATGCCCCACCCCGAGCACGCGGTCGAGGCCCTCACCGGCCCCACCACGGACGGCCTGGGGTTCTTCACCTCGGTCACCTCGGTCCTGAAGAAGCTGGTCGCCTGATGTCTCCGACTTCCCACGCCCGCCCGGGGCTCGACACCGTCAAGCACGCCGCCGAGACCCCGGACACCGCGCTGCCCTGGGCCGAACTCGGCCTCAAGCAGGACGAGTACGAGCGGATCACACAGATCCTCGGCCGCCGCCCGACCGGCGCCGAGCTCGCCATGTACTCGGTGATGTGGTCCGAGCACTGCTCCTACAAGTCGAGCAAGGTGCACCTGCGGCAGTTCGGCGACAAGGCCCCGGCGAGCGACGCGCTGCTGGTCGGCATCGGCGAGAACGCCGGCGTCGTCGACGTCGGCCAGGGCTACGCCGTCACCTTCAAGGTCGAGTCGCACAACCACCCGTCCTACATCGAGCCCTACCAGGGCGCGGCCACCGGCGTCGGCGGCATCGTCCGCGACATCCTCGCCATGGGCGCCCGCCCCGTCGCCGTGATGGACCCGCTGCGGTTCGGCGCCGCCGACCACCCCGACACCCACCGGGTGCTGCCTGGCGTGGTCGCCGGCATCGGCGGCTACGGCAACTGCCTCGGCCTGCCCAACATCGGCGGCGAGGTCGTCTTCGACCCCTGCTACCAGGGCAACCCGCTGGTCAACGCGCTGTGCGTGGGCGTGATGCGGCACGAGGACATCCACCTCGCCAAGGCCACGGGCCCCGGCAACCGGGTCATCCTCTACGGCGCCCGCACCGGCGGCGACGGCATCGGCGGCGTCTCCGTGCTCGCCTCCGAGACCTTCGACGCTGCGGGCAACAGCGCCTCCGGCGCGGGTGGCAAGCCCGCCAAGCGCCCCGCCGTCCAGGTCGGCGACCCGTTCCAGGAGAAGCTGCTCATCGAGTGCACCCTGGAGATCTTCGCCGAGGGCCTGGTCGCCGGCATCCAGGACCTGGGCGGCGCCGGCCTGTCCTGTGCCACCTCGGAGCTGGCCTCGGCCGGCTCGGGCGGCATGCGGATCGACCTCGACGCCGTCCCGCTGCGCGACGCCTCGCTCTCCCCAGAGGAGATCCTGATGAGCGAGTCGCAGGAGCGGATGTGCGCGGTCGTCACGCCGGAGAACGAGGCGCGCTTCCTGGAGATCTGCGCCAAGTGGGACGTGATCGCCACCGTCATCGGCGAGGTCACCGAGGGCGACCGGCTGGAGATCTTCTGGCGCGGCGAGCAGATCGTGGACGTGCCGCCGCGCACCGTCGCCCACGAGGGCCCGGTCTACCAGCGCCCCTTCGCCCGCCCCGACTGGCAGGACGCGCTCCAGGCGGACGACGCGGGCGCGCTGCCCCGGCCGGGGTCGGCCGACGAGCTGCGTGACCAGGTGCTGCGGCTGGTGGGCTCGCCGAACCAGGCCGACAAGTCCTGGATCACCGACCAGTACGACCGCTACGTGCTCGGCAACACCGTCCTGGCCCAGCCGGAGGACGGCGGCATGATCCGGATCGACGAGGACACCAACCTCGGCGTCGCGATCGCCACCGACGGCAACGGCAGGTACGCCAAGCTCGACCCGTACGCGGGCGCGCAGCTCGCCCTGGTCGAGGCGTACCGCAACGTGGCCGCCACCGGCGCCCGGCCGCTGGCCGTGACCGACTGCCTCAACTTCGGCTCGCCCGAGGACCCGGCCGTGATGTGGCAGTTCGCCGAGGCCACCCGCGGCCTGGCCGACGCCTGCCAGACCCTGGGCACCCCGGTCACCGGCGGCAACGTCTCGCTCTACAACCAGACCGGCGAGACCGCCAT
Source organism: Streptomyces mayteni (assembly GCF_054783955.1). Classification (NCBI taxonomy): domain Bacteria; kingdom Bacillati; phylum Actinomycetota; class Actinomycetes; order Kitasatosporales; family Streptomycetaceae; genus Streptomyces; species Streptomyces mayteni. The sequence continues at coordinate 135,926 of NZ_BAAGPR010000006.1, forward strand.
CCACCCCACCCCGGTGGTCGGTGTGCTCGGCGTGATCGACGACGTCACCCGCCGCACGCCGATGGCGTTCACCGAGCCGGGACAGCTGATCTACCTGCTCGGCGACACGGCCGAGGAGTTCGGCGGCTCGGCCTGGTCGCAGGTGGTGCACGACCACCTCGGCGGCCGGCCGCCGCGCGTCGACCTGGCGGCGGAGCGGCTGCTCGCCGAGATCCTGGTCTCCGCCTCCAGGGACGGCATGATCGACGCCGCCCACGACCTCTCGGACGGCGGGCTGATCCAGGCCGTCACCGAGTCCTGCCTGCGCGGCGGGCTCGGCGCCCGGTTGGTCGTGCCCGACGGCCTCGACCCGTTCACCTTCCTGTTCTCCGAGTCCACCGCGCGCGCCGTGGTGGCGGTGCCGCGCAGCGAGGAGACGCGGTTCACCGACATGTGCGTGGCCCGCTCCCAGCCGGTCACCAGGATCGGCGTGCTCGACGGGGACGCGATCGAGCTCCAGGGCCAGTTCGCCGTCCCGCTTGCCGAGCTCCGCGAGGCCGGCGAGCGCACCCTGCGGGCGCTGTTCGCCTGACGTCCTTCGGCGGGCCGGGCGCGACAAGCCCGGCCCGCCGCTCGTTTTGGTGAACTCTCCATGATCGGCTAGAGTCTGAGGCACGAGGTCGGAGGGCAGGCCAAAAGGCCCAACTCCCCACCGTGCGGGTGTAGTTCAGTAGTAGAACACCCCCTTTCCAAGGGGGAGGCGCAGTGTGCGATCCCTGTCACCCGCTCCAGAGCTCAACCCTTCAGGCCAGCAGCCTCACGCAACACGTCGTCGAGGGGGCTGGCCTTTGTGCCGAACACCCGCTCGATCCGTGACGAGTCGAGGGTGAACGGCCGGTGCGACAGGTGCGCCGTCTCCTCCAGCTCACCCCAGAGCGGATCCGTGAGGGCGAGCGTCGCCAGCTCCCGGTCGCTCATCGTCGCCAGCCGGGGCTCCGGCGCCCCCGCCAACGCGGCCAGCCGGCCGGCCACCTCCCGCAGCGAGGCGTTGATCGCCGGCGCGTGCCACGGCCGCCCCCACGAGCGGTCGTCCCGCGCCACCGCCACCAGGGCCCTGGCCACGTCGTCGGTCGCCGCGTAGCCGTGCGGCGTGTCCACCTCCTGGGGAGTGAGGGCCAGCCGCCCGGCCAGCACCTGCGGCTGCACCGTCAGCGCGAACACCGACAACACCCCGGCGCCCAGGAACTGACCGGCCCGCACCTCCGTCGCCCGCACCCGCCCCGCCGCGTGCGCCTCGGCCGCCTCCTCCCACATGCGGGCGCGCACCCGCCCCTTGGGGCCGGTCGCGGCGAGCGGCAGCTCCTCGGTGAGGGGCCCGTCCACCGGGCCGTAGCCGTAGACGTTGCCGAGCATCACATAACCGGCCCCGCTCCGCTCGGCCGCCGCGAGGATCGCCCGGTAGAGCGGCGGGACCGTGGCCGGCCAGGTGTGGTACGGCGTGATCGCGCAGTTGAGGACGGTGTCCGCGCCCTCGGCGAGGCGGGCGAGCCGGTCCGCCTCGGCCGGGTCGCCGGCGTCGAGCGCGATCCGCTCGACCAGCGGGTGCTCGGGGCCGCCGCCGCTCCTGGTGACGATCCGCACCCGCTCGCCGTCGTCCGCGAACAGCCGCGCCGCGGTCCTGGCCGCGGCACCGGCTCCCACGATGACCCGCAGAGCCATGCTTCCTCCTGATGGTCCCGCGCCCTCACGGCCGGGAACATCGGGTCCCCGGCGGGCGCTGTCCCACTGTGCGGGCCGCGACATCGCGTCGGCAGGGCCCCGATCGCCGAGCCTCCGGAGGATCTGGCCATGCGACGGATCGCCTTCCTCGCCGTGCCACCCGTCTTCGCGTACGACCTGTCCATCACCCAGATGCTGCTCGGCGCGGCCGAGCTGGCGGACGGCCCGGCGTACCGCGTCACGACGCACACCGCCCACCCCGGCCGGGTGGCGGCCGTGGGCGGCCCCGACCTGCTCGTTCCCGACGGCCTTGCCGGGTTGCGCGAGCTGGGCGAGGCCGACACGGTCGTCGTGGTCGGCGGCGGCGCCCGGGAGGACGTCGCCCCGGCGGTGCTCGACGCGGTGCGGCGGTCCGCCGACGCGGGCCGGCGGGTCGCCGCCATCTGCACCGGCACCTTCGTGCTGGGCCACGCCGGCCTGCTCGACGGGCGGCGCGCGACCACCCACTGGGGGCTCACGGAACAGCTCGCGCGCCGCTTTCCCGCCGCGACCGTGGAGCGGGACGCGCTCCACGTCGTGGACGGCCCGATCGTGACCTCCGCCGGGGCGGGCGCCGCCATCGAACTGTGCCTCCACCTCATCAGGACCGACCACGGCTCGGCGGTGGCCGCCGCGGCCGGCCGGCTCGCGGTCGTCGGCCCGCCGCGCCCCGGCGACCAGCCGCAGATCGTCGAGACGCCGCTGCCCCGGGTCACGGACCGCTCGCTCGCCGACACCCGCGCCTGGGCGCTGCGCCGCCTCGACCGCCCGCTCGCCCTGGCCGACCTGGCCGCCCACGCCGGCGTCAGCACCCGCACCCTCATCCGCCGCTTCCACGCCGAGACCGGCCTCAGCCCGCTGCGCTGGCTGCTCCACCAACGCGTCGACCGGGCACGGCAGCTGCTGGAGACCACCGAGCTGCCGATGGACCGCGTCGCCCACCACAGCGGCCTCGGCTCCGCCGACTCGCTCCGGCAGCATCTGGTGCGGGCGCTCGGCCTCACCCCCAGCGCGTACCGCGCCGCCGCGGCGAAAACCCGGGTGACGGCGGCGGGCGGAGCACCCTAACCTGCCGCCCCATGACCGATCACCAGGACCACCAGGACCGTCCGGATCACGTGGCACGGAACCGTCACTACTGGGACGAGGTGGCCGCCGGCTACCACGGCCCGCTGGCCCGCGCCCAGTGGGCGCGGACCGAACCGCACTGGGGCCTGTGGGCCACGCCCGAGTCAGAGGCCCGGTTACTGCCGCCCGACCTGCCCGGCACCCGGGTCGTCGAGCTCGGCTGCGGCACCGCCTACGTCTCCGCCTGGCTGGCCAGGGCCGGCGCGCACCCGGTCGGGATCGACGTCTCCGAGTCCCAACTGGCCACCGCCCGCGCCATGCAGGCCGAGTTCGGCCTCGACTTCCCCCTCGTCCTGGGCAGCGCCGAGGACGTCCCCTACCCGGACGGCTCGTTCGACCTCGCCATCAGCGAGTTCGGCGCCTCCCTCTGGTGCGACCCGGACCGCTGGATCCCCGAGGCCGCCCGCCTGCTGCGCCCCGGCGGCCGGCTGGTCTTCTCGCGGTACGCGCCGCTGTACGCCCTCACCGTCTCGCCGGCCGGCAGCGCCACGACCACCCTGCACCACCCGCACTTCGGCGGCCTCGGCCGCATCGACCGGGGCGAGCGCGTCGAGTTCGTCCCCTCCCACGGCGAGACGCTGCGGACGCTGCGGGCCGCCGGCTTCGTCGTCGAGGACCTGATCGAGATCCAGGCCCCGAACCCGGCGCACCGGGAGTTCGACGAGGTGTCCTCCGAGTGGGCGCACCGCTGGCCGAGCGAGGAGATCTGGCAGGCGACACTGGCCGGGTGACGCCGGCCGTCAGTCGCCGGATACCGACTCCACGTCCTCCACGGTCGTGGTGTGGTCGGCGACCAGGTCGCCGTCCGCGTCGTAGGCGTTGAGCGACATCTCCCCCGACAGTTCCAGGTCGGTGGTGTCGAGGTAGAACGTGCCCCAGTCGGGATCGCCCGGCAGCACGTACAGGTCGGCCTCGTACTCGGCGTCCCCGGTGTCCAGGACGATGCGCGTGATGCGGTCGTCGCTGCGGTACAGGCCGTCGAAGAGGTAACGGGCTTCCGCGCTGAGCACGTTGAGCCCGATGTCGATGCCGTCGAGCAGCGGGAGGACGTCCTCGTGCGCCGTGACGATCCGCAGGTTCTCCTCGAAGGTGTCGGGATGGGAGAGCACGTAGCGGCCGCCCCCGGGCACCAGTGCCAGGACGCGCTCCTCGTCGACCTCGACGGGCTCGTACGGCTGCACCACCCGGGCCCACCCCCCGTCGGCCGGGAAGATCGGTGGCGCGGGGTCGTCGGGCCCCGGCAGGACGATGACGGCGGCCGTCGCCACCACGACGGTGGCGGCGACGGCGCCGCCGATCGTCAGGCGGCGACGGAGGCGCCCACGCAGCGCGCGCCCCGCGCGCATCGCCTCGTCCACCGGCACCACCTCGGTGCCCGGGAGCCGTCGGCGCGCAGCCGCGCCAGCCCGCGCGCGGTGTGGCTGCGTACCGTCCCGACGCCCGTGCCGAGCAGCCGGGCGACCTCGCGCTCGCCGAGGTCCTCCGCGTAACGCAGCACCACCGCCGCGCGCTGGCGCGCCGGAAGGCGGAGCAGGGCCTGCGTCAGCGCGTCGCGGTCGGCGATCTGGTCCGCGCGGTCCCTGGCCTGGCGGTCAGGGACCAGCGTGGTGAGCCACTCGCGGACCCGCTGCCTGCGCAGCGGCTCGCCGTTGGTGTTGATGAGCATCCGCCACACGTACGACGCGTCGGTGTCGTCCGCCCGCCGCACCCGGTCCCATTTCGCGTAGACCTTGGCGAACGTGGCCTGGACCACGTCCTCGTGGCCGTTCACATCCGATCCCGCCCTTCCCCGTGGCCCGTCGGCCTCAGCCGCTGTCATCCTTCAGATGCGGGACGGGGCGGGAAGCTATGTCAGCGCAGCGTGATCACGTTCCCGGTGACGAGGTGGGCCTCGGCCGAGACCAGGAACGCGATCGTCCGCGCCACCTCCGCCGGGTCCGCGACGTGGAAGTGGGTGGCGCTGGCCGCCACGAAGGCGCGGACCTCGTCGGTGATCCAGCCGGTGTCGGTCACCGGCGGGTGCACCACGTTGGCGGTGATGCCGAGCTCGGCCAACTCGGCGGCGGCGGACAGCGTGTAGTGGGTCTGGGCGGCCTTGGCCGCGCCGTACGACACCTCGCCGGGGAAGCCGAGCTCGCCGCCGCCCGACGTCAGCCCCACGATCCGCCCCCAGCGCGCGCCGCGCGCCCGGTGCCGGCCGGCCAGCTCGCCGATCAGCAGCGCCGGCGCCCGGGTGTCCACGGCGAACTGCCGCTGCCACGTGTCGGCCGTGACCGGCCGGAGCTCCCGCCCGAACCGGTCCTTCGGCTCGGGGGTGAAGGTGTCCTGGATCCAGCCCGACGCGTTGTTGACGAGGATGTCGACCGGCCCGAGCTCCGCCTCGGCGGCGTCGAAGATCGCGGCCGGCGCTTCGGGGTCGGTGAGGTCCGCCTCGAACTCGGCCGCCAGGCCGCCGGCCCCGCGGATCTCCTCGACCACCGCCTCGCCGTCACCGGTCCCCTCCACCCGGAGGTAGCTCACCAGCACGGCGGCTCCCCGCGCCGCCAACTCGCGCGCCGTCGCCGCGCCGATCCCGTGGTTGGCGCCCGTCACGATCGCCACGTGCCCGTTCAGTGTTCGCTCTGGCATGCGGCCGTTCCTAACAGACGACGGAGCGTCACCGCACGGGGTTTACGTCGTCAGCGGCGCGGGAGTTCGGCCGCCGCGCTCTCCAACTCGTCGATGCCGCCGGCCATGATCGTGCGGACGTGCCGGGTGAGGTGCGGGAGCGGCCAGTCCCACCAGGCCACGGCCAGCAGCCGCTCGACGTCCGCGTCGTCGTACCGGCGGCGGATGAGGCGGGCCGGGTTGCCGCCGACGATCCCGTAGTCGGGGACGTCGTCGACGACGACGGAGCCGGCGGCGACGATCGCCCCGTGCCCGACGCGCACGCCGGGCATCACCGTCGACCGGTAGCCGAGCCAGACGTCGTGCCCGAGCACGGTGTCCCCGCGGCCGCCCAGGCCGGTGATGAGGTCGAAGTGCTCGGACCAGGAACCGCCCATGATCGGGAACGGGAACGTGGACGGGCCGTCCATCCGGTGGTTGGCGCCGTTCATGAGGAACCGCACGCCCTCGCCCAGCGCGCAGAACCTCCCGATGACCAGCTTCTCCGGGCCGTAGTGGTACAGCACGTTCCGGGTCTCGAAGGCGGTCGGGTCGTCGGGGTCGTCGTAGTAGGAGAACTCGCCGACCTCGATCAGCGGCGAGGTGACCAGCGGCTTCAGCAGCACCACGCGCGGCTGCTCGGGCATCGGGTGCAGCACGGTCGGGTCGGCGGGAACGGGGGGCATGGGCTACTCCATTACTGCGACAGGTGACGCGTTAAGATGGTGGCATGCCGCCGTCCCCCGAGCAACCGGAATCGCCCCCGACCCGCCGCCGCCCCGGCGGCCGCACCGCCCGGATCCGCCGGCAGGTGCTCGACGCGCTCCTCGCGGAACTGGGCGAACGCGGCTACGGCGGGCTCACCATGGAGACGGTCGCCGCCCGCTCCGGCGTGCACCGCGCCACCGTGTACCGGCGCTGGGGCGACGTCGGCGGCCTGCTCGCCGACTTCCTCGACGCGGCGGGCGACGACGACTGGCAACCGCCGGACACCGGCTCGCTGGCAGGCGACCTGGCGGCGCTGAACCAGGAGAGCCAGGACGCGTTGACGGCGGACCCGCCGATCGTGGCGGCGCTGATCGCCGCGTCGTTCCGCTCCGAGCAGGCCGCCGACGCCCAACGGCGGCTCTGGGAGGACCGGTACACCCGCTGCGAGATCATCGTCACGCGGGCCGTCCAACGCGGCGAACTCCCCCCACGGACCGACGCCCGCCGGCTGCTGATCGCCGCGACCGCGCCGCTCTACCACCAGCTGGTGCTGCTCGGCACCCCCGCCGACCCGCGCCTGCCGGGCGACGCGGCCAGGGCAGCCGCCCTCGCGGCGGCGGCCGGCGCGTTCGTCAGCGACGGCTGACCGGCGGAGAACCAAGCTCGAACCAGACCGACTTCCCGAACGGCCGCCGCGATCCGTGCAGTTCACACCCCCACCGTGAGCTGAGCTCCTGGAGCAGCAGCAGCCCCCGCCCACCCTCCCCGTACACGTCGCCCCCTGCCGGCGCGCCGACCAGCCGCCGGCTGTTGTCGAACACCCCGACGCGCACCCGCCCCGGCTGGAGCGTGGTGGTCAGCGCGACATGCGGTGAGGAGGTGTGCTGGTACGCGTTGGTCACCACCTCGGAGACCAGCAGCCGGACCGTCTCCACCTCGACCGGACACGGACTCCGCGCCAACAACCACGCGACATGGTCCCGCGCGAGCCGAGCGACATCCGCCGTGTTGGGCGCGACGAACCGGTACGAACGAACCTCAGGCATCTGCATGGGGGATATAAATACATGTGATTTTGGTGGGCGTGCAACGGATGGTGCAGAGTTCATCCCTGTGGGTGACCGCGCTGGTCTCGGTGGGGCTGTCCGGGCACACTGGCGCTCACTGAGTAGGAGGGTGCATGGGACTTCGCGTCAACCCGAGTCAGCGACAACGACGTTTGGGCGCTGAACTGCGGCGGCTCCGGATTGAGAGCGGGCTGACGGCAACCAGCGCCGGATCGTTCGTCGCTGTCGGTCCTGCACACATGAACCACATCGAGTCGGGGCGGACCGCTATCGCTGTGCCGAAGCTCAGGGCTCTAGTCGAGCTCTATGGTTGCAAAGATGACTCGGTCGTCGAAGCGCTGGCGGGTATGAGCCAGTCGAACGGGCGCGGCTGGTGGTCCGAGTTCAAGCATCCACCGCACAACGACGCGGCCCGGGACCTGGCGGAGCTGGAGTCGATGTCGGTGCGGCACCGTAACTTCCAATGGGTACAGATGCCGGGGCTGTTGCAGACAGCCGAGTTCATGCGGGCCCTGTTCGCCACCGGACGGCCGGAACAAACAGCTGAGATGTTGGAGAGCTTCGTTGCGTTCCGCCTGCGCCGGCAGCGGATTCTCACCGATCCGAAACCCCCGGAGTTTCACGCGGTGATCCACGAAGCGGCGTTCCGGATGGAGTTCGTCGGTCGGGAGGTGATGCGGCGCCAGGTCGAGCACCTGGTCGAGATGGCGGAGCTGCCACACGTCCGGATCCAGGTACTGCCGTTCCGTGCCGAGTCGTACCCACCTGGATTCAACAGCGCCTTCGTCTGCCACGATGCGATCGTGCCGGAGCTCAGCACCGTGTACGTGGAACATCCGGCGGCCTCGCCGTTCGTCATCGACCAGGACAACTTGGCCGAGTTCTCGGATGCCTTCGACAAGCTGAGCGCCGTAGCCTTGCCCCCGATCGATGCCAACGCGCCGTCAAGGACGGTCGTTCGACGCGATTCCCTCGGGTGGCTCCAACGGCTGCTGTATGACCTGTGAAGAGGAAGATCATGTCTCTCCCCTCGTGGCAGAAGTCCAGTTTCAGCGGTAACGACGGCAACAAGGACTGCCTGGAACTGGGCTCCCCGGCCGGGCAGGCCGCCGCCCTCCGGCTCCGGGAGAGCGACGACCCGGGGACCGTCCTCACCACCACCCCGGCTCGCCTCGCGGCTCTGCTGACCGCCGTCAAGCGGGGCCGAGCGTAGCGCCGAGTTATCCACAGGCCCACCATGCGGCGCGGCGTTCGCGCGAGACTCGGCCTATGACTGTCAGTGACGACATCCTGCGCCGCGTCCACGCACAAGCCGCCCGGCAGGACTGGGTCATGACCACCGCTCAGCTGCGTGGGGCCGGCGTTGAGCGCCGCGTGCTGCGGCGCATGGTGCGCTCCGGGCGGTGGGTGCCGCTGGCCCGGGGGAGTTGCTGGGTGGGGCCGGCCTCCCGGGCGCCCTCGCTGCGGGCTCGGGTGCGGGGCGTGCTCCTCGGCTGCAATCAGCAGGTCGTGGCCTGCGGTCCCACGGCCGCGCGGCTGCTCGGCCTGCATGGCCTACCTCGGGACGACGGCGTGCTGCACCTGGCGGCGCCCCTCGGCCACGAGGTGCGCGGCCGGGCCGGTGTCCAGATCCACCGGAGCCAGGTGCCGCACCAGGCCCGCACGGACCTGCGTGGCCTGCGCCTGACCACCCCGGCGCGCACCTGCGCCGACCTGCTGCTCGGCCTCGGGCGGGAGGAGGCGGTCAGCGTGCTGGACTCCGCCCTGCACCGCGGGTTGCTCACCTCACCACAGGAGGTCGCGCCGCACCTTCCTCGCCGCGCGGGAGCCCGCCGGGCCCGCCTGTGGCTCCCGCTGGCGAACGGCCTGTCGGAGAGCCCGCTGGAGACCAGGATCCGACTGCTCTGCCTGGACGGAGGGCTGCCCCCGCCCCTCCTCCAGTGGCGGGTATGGGACCCGGCCCATGGCCGTCACTACCGCCTTGACCTGGGCTGGCCCAGCCAGCTGGTCGGCGTGGAGGCTGACGGCAAGGGGCCGCATGGCACTCCCCAGGCCCTGCACCGCGACCGGTTCCGCCAGAACCGCCTGGCGACCCTCCTCCCGGGGCTGACCCTTCTCCGCTTCACCTGGGCCGACACCTACCGCCCGGAGACAGCCATCCTCGCCCCGCTCCGCCGAGCCCTCCAACTGTGACGTTAGGCCCACCAACCGGGCAGGAAAACGGGCCTAACGTCACGGTCAACGAAAAGCCGCCGCGTTCTCCTCGGCCCACTGGCGGAAGGTGCGGCCGGGGTGGCCGGTGAGTCGGGGGACGGTGTCGTGGACGGCCGTCAGCGCCGGGTTCAGGTCGCCGCCGGTCACGTCCAGCAGCGCGCTGGCGGGCTCGTCGCCGAGGGATGCCGCCATCTCCGCGTGCGCGGTCTCGCGGGAGACGGGCTCCCAGCGGGCCTCGCGGCCCAGCACCTCCCCGAGTGTCTCGACCTGCTCCCTGGCCGTGACGAGCGCCGGGCCGGTGAGGGCGTAGGCGTGGCCCCGGTGGTGGGCCGGGTCCAGGAGGGCCGCGGCGGCCATGGTGGCGATGTCGGCGGGGTGGATGGTGGGGAGGGCGGCCTCCGGGAAGGGGAGGCGGAGGGCCTTACCCGCCTGGAGGGCGGGTGCCCACCACAGCGCGTTGGACGCGAACTGCGTCGGGCGCAGGATCGTCCAGGCCAGGCCGCTCTCCCGCAGGGCCCGCTCCGTCGCCGCATTGGCGGCCGCCGGCCCCAGGTGGGGGTGGGTCAGCACGGTGATCGACGACACCAGCACCACGTGCTCGACGCCCGCCTCCCGCGCCGCCGCCAACACCTCCGCCTCCGCGCCCATGCCCGCCGGCAGGAAGAGCGAACGCACGCCGGCCAGCGCGGACTTCAGCGAGTCGGGCCGCGTCAGGTCGCCGACGACCATGTCGCCGCCGGCCCGGGCCGGGTCCCTGGTGAGGGCCAGGAGCGGGCCGGCGCCCGCCTCGCGCAGCCGGTGCACGAGGGGGCGCCCGATATTGCCGGTCGCGCCGGCCACAAGGATCATGCGGCCGACGCTAAAACCTCAACCAGCGTTGAAGTCAATCGGCTACCGCTGCGCGGCCGCCACCGCGCCCCGCACCTTCTCGGAGGGCGCCACCGTGCCCGGGTCCGTCGCCAGGCCCTCGAGGCCGACGCTCGGGTCGGCCATATAGGGGGCTCCGTAGGCGGGGGTGCCAGGCTCGAACCGCCAGCTGTCGGCCAGCGAGCCGACGTCGACCGCGTCCCACCCGAGGGCGTCGAGCAGTTCGGCCGCCGCCTTCTTCGCCGCCGCGTCGTCCCCGGCGATCGGCAGCGCGCCGCGCTCCGTGGAGCCGGAGGGGCGGGCGTAGTCCAGCAGGTGCCCGAAGAAGATGTTGTTGAACACCTTCACCACCTTCGCGCCCGCCAGGTGCCGCTGCACCAGCTCGCTGCTGGTGGCGTCGCCCGCGTCCAGCTCGGGGAACTGGCCGTCCCGCGTCGGGTAGTAGTTCAGCGTCTCCAGCACCACCTTGCCGGCCAGCGGCTCCACCGGCAGCTGCCGGTACGCCTTGAGCGGGATCGAGACCACCACGATGTCCCCGTCCCGCGCCGCCTCCTCCGTGGTGCCGGCCCGCGCGTGGTCGCCGAGCTCGGATACGAGGCCGGTCAGCGTCTCGGGGCCGCGCGAGTTGCTGACCACCACGTCGAGCCCGGCCGCCACCGCCAACCGCGCCACGGTGCCGCCGATGTTCCCGCTGCCGATGAGTCCCAGTGTCGTCATGCCGGGCACAACACCGGGAACCGCCCAGGCGTTCCCCGCACTGGGCAAGGCGGGTGACGGGAAATAATTGGAGGCGCCCCTGGGGCGCCCGGCCTATCCTCACCCAGTGCCCGAATCGACGCAGGAAGACCGGCAACCCCTCTGGCGGAACCGGAACTTCGGGGTCTTCTGGGCCGCGCAGACGCTCTCCGTCGTCGGCGACTCGTTCGCGCTGATCGCGCTGCCGCTCCTCGTCCTGCACGCCACCGGGTCGGTGGCCCAGATGGGCCTGCTGACCGCCGTCGCCGGGGTGGCCTCGCTCGTGGCGGGGATCTTCGCCGGCGTGGTCGCCGACCGGTTCGACCGGCGCCGGCTGCTGATCGGCTGCGATCTCGCCCGCATGGGCCTGTACGCGCTGATCCCGATCGCGTGGGCGTTCGGGCCCACCGTCTGGCTGCTCTACGTCGTGCTGCCGCTCGCCTCGGCCGTCGGCATGCTGTTCATGGTCACCTACGTGACCGTCGTCCGCGGCCTGGTCCCCACCGAGCGCCTCACCGAGGCCAACGGCCGGCTCAACGCGACGGCCGCCGCGGCCGGCGTCCTCGGGCCGCTCTGCGCGGGCATCGTGGCGGCCCGCTTCGGCCCGGCCGCCGCCGTCGGGGTGGACGCGGCGAGCTTCGCGGCGTCGGCGCTCTGCCTGAGCGTGGTGCGGTTCGCCGCCAGCCCGGAGACCGGGACAACCGGGGAAGGGGAGCCGCGCCGGCTCTGGGCCGACCTGTTCGCCGGCGTCGCCTTCCTCCGCCGACACCCGGTGCTGCGGGCGCTCACCGTGCTGCTGACGCTCTTCAGCTTCCTCCAACTCGGCCTCAACGACCTGGTGATCTACCACCTCAAGCACGACCTGGGCGAGGGCGACTCCACTGTCGGCACCGTCTTCGGGATCGGCGCCGCCGGCACCATCACCGGCGCGCTGCTGGTGGCCGCCGTGCGCCGCAGGTTCGGCTTCGGGCCGACCTGGATCGGCACCGTCGTCCTCGCCGGCGTGGCCGTCACCGGCATGGGCCTCGCCGACACGGTGAGCGGGGTCGCCGTCTGCGTCGCGCTGTTCCTCGGCTCGCTCAGCGTCGCCGGCACCTGCTCGATGTCGCTGCGCCAGGAGGTCACCCCCGAGCACCTGTTGGGCCGGGTGACCTCCGCGTTCTGGACGCTGCACTACTCGGCGGCCCCGATCGGCGCGGCCGTGCTCACCTGGACCGCGCAGCACCGCGGCACCACGCCGGTGGCGCTGGCCGCCGGCGTCGGCTTCCTGCTCATCGCGACGATCGCCCTCTTCACCCCGGTCCGCCTGCCGCGGCCCGAGCGGCTGCGCTACGCCGACTCGTAGCGGGTGCCGAGGTCCGGGCGGTCGACGCCCTTGAGCTCGGTGACCAGGTGGTGGGTCTCGGCCAGGTCGTGCAGGATCCCGCGGGTGCGGTCGACCGGCAGGCCGGCCGTGCGGGCGATCTCCGGCGCGTAGGTGCCCTCCCCGCCGTGCCGGGACTCGGCGACCTCCAGGGCCGCGAAGACCCGGGCGTGCTCGGACCCGTAGGGCGGGCGCCCGCGGCCGCGGAACGACCGCCCGGGCCCTGGCGGCGGCAGCGGGATCCGGGAGGTGCGGCGGCGCTCGTCGCGCTCCTCCGCCAGCTCGCGCTGCTTGCCCCGGTGCGGCACCGCCGGCTCGGCGTCCGCCTGCGGGGTGCCGCGCTGCTTGGAGGCGCCGGTGGTCGCCTTGCGGGCACTCGGCAGCTCGCCGAGCAGCCGCGCCTCGCGCGCCGCCCGCCGCCGCTGGACCTCGTTGCCCTCCATCTTCTTGCTCATCTCGTCCGTCACCACCTCACCGCTGGTAGAGACCTCACCGCTGGTAGAGCCCGGTCAGCGTGGACTCGGCGAGCCGCTCGTCGTCCAGCGCCCGGTGCACCTCGACCGCCGAGGCGTGGTCGGGCAGCGGGACGTGGAACGGCATCGCGTACAGCCGGAAGCGGTACCGGTGCGCCGCGTCACCGACCGGCGGGCTCGGGCCGTCCCAGCCGTGGTCGCCCATCGTGTTGGCGTGCGCCCGGCCGCCGGCCGGCAGATCGCCCTCCGCCACCCCGCGGGAGCCGGCGTCGATGCCCGTCACCAGCCAGTGCACGAACGTGCCGGACGGCGCGTCCGGGTCCTCGCAGAGCAGCGCGAGCTCCTGGGTGCCAGGCGGCGGCCTGGTCCAGTTCAGCGGTGGCGAGACGTTGCCCCCACCCGCCGTGAACCGGGGCGGGATCGGCGTCCGGTCCTCGAACGCGGGGCTGCGCAGGTGCAGCCCGTCCTGGGCCGGGTTCTCGTACGTGTCTTCCATTCCAGTCATGCGCCCGGGGTACCCGGGATCGACCGATGCATTCGGGCCGCGAGGGCCGGAATCACTCCCGCTCGGCGAGCCCGTCGATCGCCTGGTGGATGTGCTGCTTCAGCGTCTCGGGTTCCGGCACGTGCCGGAACACCATCAGCCCCTGCTCGGACGCGGACTGCACCCGGACCGTGCCGTAGCGCCAGATCCGCTCCCACAGCGAGGCCGAGAACGACACGTCGTTGACCCGGCTCAGCGGGATGCTGGTGCCGGCCTTGGAGAGGAACCCGGAGCGCTTGTGCAGCCGCCTGCTGGTCAGGAAGTACAGGGTGGCGCGCCACTGGAGCAACGGGACCAGCCAGCGCCAGACGGCCAGCACCACGGCCAGCCCGACCACCACCCAGGAGGCGGTGCGCCCCCAGTCCTCGTCGGTGGGCAGCACCCACACCACGGCGCCGGCGGCCACCACGATGACGAGCAACTGGACGAACTCGCTGATCAGCGTCGTCCAGTGCTGCCTCGTCTCGTAGATCAGCACCTCGTCTTCGGCCAGGAAAGGGTCCGCTATCGCCATGGCCCGATCCTGGCACGCGAGCCCCGGCCGGGTCGCCGGGGGATGCCCAGTTGATATGGCCTTGTCATCTTGACAGGACGAACAGGACGAAGAAGGCGCCGGTCACGAGACGGTTCGCGGCCGCCCGACGTAGGCTCCGTCATATGACCGGTGCCGTCCGGCGCAAGCCCCGCGCCTATCACCCCGATCGGGTCCGCGACGCGCTGCTCGCGCAGGTGGAGTTGCTGCGGTCGGCCGTGCAGCAGCTGACGACCGAACGACAGTTGGAGTTGGCCGGGTTGCTCGGCCATCTGGCCCGGCAGATCGACGCGTTGCCCAAGCTGCTGGCCGAGCCGGCGCCGCGGGCCGCCCGCCCCCAGGTGGACGTCACCGACTGGGTCGCCGCCACCGTGCACGAGGAGCGGGACACCGCGGACGCCGCCGTGATCAGCGCGGCCGCCCTGGAGATGGAGGCCGTGGTGGACATGGGCGTCCGCGAGGACGTGCTGATCCCGCACCACCTGGGCGCCATGCGGGCGGTCGACTTCACGGTCACCCGCATCGTGGAGCTGACCCTGCACAGCGACGACCTGACCCGGGCCACCGGGCGTCCGGTGCGGCTCGACCGGGGCGCGCTCGCCATCACCACCCGGGTGCTGACCGACGCGCTCGCCGCGAGGGCCCCCGGCTCCTCCACCGAGGTCAGGATCCCGCCATTCGCCGCCGTCCAGTGCCTGGCGGGGCCGCGGCACACCCGCGGCACCCCGCCCAACGTGGTCGAGACCGACCCGGTGACCTGGCTGCGGCTGGCCACCGGCCGGGTCGGCTGGGCCGCGGCCCTGGAGAGCGGCCGGCTGCGGGCCGGCGGCGAGCGGGCCGGGGCGCTGGCCGAGCAACTGCCCGTGCTCGGGTGATCGCAGCGTGTCGGTCATCCCGCCAGGTCCGCGTTCCGTATGGGGCATGTCTCACAATCCCGGGGTTCTCGCGCTCCGGGGATCCTGGCCTAGACTCGACGTGTGCGTGGTGATGGACGACTCAGCCACGACCTTGACCCCGGAGAGCGAGGCCCGAGGGACGCGTGTGGCGTCTTCGGTGTCTGGGCTCCGGGCGAGGAGGTCGCCAAGCTCACCTTCTTCGGCCTTTACGCATTGCAGCACCGCGGGCAGGAGTCCGCGGGCATCGCGGTGAGCGACGGCTCCAAGATCCTGGTCTTCAAGGACATGGGGCTCGTCTCCCAGGTCTTCGACGAGACCTCTCTCAGCTCACTCCCGGGCCATATCGCCGTGGGCCACACCCGGTACTCGACCACCGGGGCCCCGACCTGGGAGAACGCCCAGCCGACGTTCCGTGCCACCGGGCACGGCTCGATCGCGCTCGGTCATAACGGCAATCTGGTCAACACCGCCGAGCTCGCCGAACTGGTCGCCGAGCTGCCGGGTGACCGCGGGCCGCGGCACCGTGTCGCGGTGACCAACGACACCGACCTGGTCACCGTGCTGCTCGCCGGGCAGCGGGCCGAGGACGGTACGCCGCTGACCGTCGAGGAGGCGGCGCCGCTGGTGCTGCCGAAGGTCAGGGGCGCCTACAGCTTCGTCTTCATGGACGAGGGCACCCTCTACGCCGCCCGCGACCCGCAGGGCTTCAGGCCGCTGGTGCTCGGCCGCCTCGAGCGCGGCTGGGTGGTCGCCTCCGAGACGGCGGCGCTCGACATCGTGGGCGCCTCGGTGGTCCGCGAGATCGAGCCCGGCGAGCTGATCGCGGTCGACGAGAACGGGCTCCGCTCTTCACGCTTCGCGGATGCGAAGCCGCGCGGCTGCGTCTTCGAATACGTGTACCTGGCCAGGCCGGACACCGACATCGCCGGCCGGAACGTCTACCTCTCCCGGGTCGAGATGGGCCGCCGGCTGGCGGCCGAGGCCCCGGCCGACGCCGATCTGGTGATATCGACCCCGGAGTCCGGCACCCCGGCGGCCATCGGCTACGCCGAGGCCAGCGGCATCCCCTACGGCTCAGGACTGGTCAAGAACTCCTACGTGGGCCGCACCTTCATCCAGCCGAGCCAGACCATCAGACAGCTGGGCATCCGGCTGAAGCTGAACCCGCTGAAGGAGGTCATCCGCGGCAAGCGGCTGGTCGTCGTCGACGACTCGATCGTCCGCGGCAACACCCAGCGGGCCCTGGTCAGGATGTTGCGCGAGGCCGGCGCCGCCGAGGTGCACGTCCGGATCAGCTCGCCGCCGATCAAGTGGCCGTGCTTCTTCGGCATCGACTTCGCGACCCGCGCCGAGCTGATCGCCAACGGTCTCTCGGTCGAGGAGATCGGCACCTCGCTCGGCGCCGACTCGCTGGCCTACATCTCGCTCGACGCGATGGTCGAGGCCACCACCATCGCCAAGCCCGACCTGTGCCGGGCCTGCTTCGACGGCGAGTACCCGATGGAGCTGCCCGACCCGGCGCTGCTCGGCAAGGACGTGCTGGAGCAGTCGCCCGAGGCCGAGCGCGAGCGGGCGGAGCGGGCGCGCCTCACGCTCCCCCTGCTGGCGGCGGGCCCCGGCGCGTCCGACGCCCTGCGCCGCCCGTGAGCGGGCCGTCCGTGTCCGGGGCGGGCCACGCCCCGGAACACTCCCAGAACACCGCAGATCAGAGAGAACCGATGACAGAGAACGCGTCCGGTGTCAGCTACGCGGCGGCGGGGGTCGACATCGAGGCCGGTGAGACGGCCGTCGAGCTGATGCGCACCTGGGTGGCCAAGGCCCAGCGCCCCGAGAGCGTGGGCGCCATCGGCGGCTTCGCCGGCCTCTTCGACGCCTCGGCGCTCCGCGGCTACCGGCGCCCGCTGCTGGCCTCGGCGACCGACGGCGTCGGCACCAAGGTCGCGGTCGCCCAGCGGATGGACGTGCACGACACGATCGGCCGCGACCTGGTCGCCATGGTCGTGGACGACCTGGTCGTCTGCGGCGCCGAGCCGCTGTTCATGACCGACTACGTCTGCGTCGGCAAGGTGTACCCGGAGCGGGTCGCCGCCATCGTCAAGGGCATCGCCGAGGGCTGCGCGCTGGCCGGCTGCGCCCTGGTCGGCGGCGAGACCGCCGAGCACCCCGGGCTGCTCGGGCCGGAGGAGTACGACCTGGCGGGCGCCGGCACCGGCGTCGTCGAGGCGGACGCGCTGCTGGGCGCCGATCGCATCCGTTCGGGCGACGCGGTGATCGCGCTCGGCTCGTCCGGCCTTCACTCCAACGGGTACTCGCTGGTCCGGCACGTGTTCTTCGACCTGGCCGGCTGGTCCATCGAGCGGCACGTCCCCGAGTTCGGCCGGACGCTCGGCGAGGAGCTGCTCGAGCCGACCCGGATCTACTCGCTGGACTGCCTGGCCCTGGTCCGCGCCGCCGAGGTGCACGCGTTCGCGCACATCACGGGCGGTGGCCTGGCCGGCAACGTGGCCCGGGTGATGCCGGACGGGCTGACGGCCGTGATCGACCGCGCCAGTTGGGCGCCCGCGCCGGTGTTCGACGTGGTCGGCGCGGCCGGCCGGGTGGCGCGGGCCGAGCTGGAGCGCACGCTCAACATGGGCGTCGGGATGGTGGCCGTGGTGGCGCCGGGATCCGTCGACGCGGCCCTGGCCGAGCTCGCGGCGCGGGGGGTGCCGGCCTGGGTGGCCGGCGAGGTCGGGGTCGGAGAGGACGGCGGCGAGGCCGTCACGCTCACCGGGGACTACGCGCGGTCATCATGACCTGGCAGGGCCACCGCGAGGGGGCGCACGACACAACTGAGCCCGGTCCGGCGAAACCGGACCGGGGTGGGGAGGTCGTGCTCCCGGGTGGCTCAGTCGGCTCGGAGAGCCGGGCGGAGGCCGGTCGGGCGACCGGCTGGCCGGAGGCGCTGGTCAGGCGCCGCGGCGTTTGGAGTTGGAGTGACCGTTGGTGGACGGCTCGTCGCCGTCCTCCTCGTCATCCTCGTCGTTGTACATCTCCGCGTAGCGTGTGTACAGGTCGTCGTCCAGCTCTTCGTCGTCCTCGACCTGCTCGCCGTTCGTCGGCGCCTGGTCAGGCTTTGATGCACCCGCACCCAGCTCTTCGGCCAGACGGGAAAGATCCGTCCGGCCGCCGTTGTACTTCAGCTGGCGGGCGACCTTCGTCTGCTTGGCCTTGGCCCGGCCGCGCCCCATTGGCTCGACCCCCTCAACGACGGGACCCTGCGGCCCCGGAGTGTTGACATCCGTTCATGATTGAGAGCGGGCCCTCGGACGAGCGCCCGATCCATCGGCCTTCAACCGTACCTGCTTCCGCGGGCCTACGGTACGTCGTCCGCAGGACCCGGGCCGCCCGATCGTCGACCGCTGACCCGCTCTTTGCTGGTCAGCCGCGATTTTACCTTCTTTCTCGACACGCCCCGCATGAGGGGGGTGACATGTCTTACGCAAATGGCCGATCAGTGGTTCGCGGCGTGGGCCATTCGGTGCTCCGCGAGGCGGTCGGCCGCCACAGCAGGGGGGACGCCCTCGGCGCCGGCCCGTTCGAAGATCTCCAGGGTGGTCTCGAAGATCAACGCGGCCTTTGCCTTCGCACGTGCGAAGTCGAAACCGTGGAGCTCGTCGGCGACCTGGATCACGCCGCCGGAGTTCACCACGTAGTCGGGCGCGTAGAGGACGCCGCGGTCGGTGAGCTCCTGGGCGGCGCCCGGATGGTCGAGTTGGTTGTTGGCGGCGCCGCAGACGATGCCCGCGGTGAGCAGCGGCACCGTCAGGTCGTTGAGCGCGCCGCCCAGGGCGCAGGGGGCGTAGATGTCAAGCCCGGGGGTCCGGATCAGGGCATCGGCGTCCGGCGCGGCGGTCACCCGCCCGGGGTGGGTGTCGAGCACCCGGGCGACGGCGGCCGGGGCGACGTCGGTGACGACCACCCGGGCGCCGGCCTCGACGAGGTGGTCGACCAGGAGGTGGCCGACCTTGCCCACGCCGGCGACGCCGACGGTGCGGTCGGCCAGGTCGGGGGAGCCCCAGCGGTGCTGGGCGGCGGCGCGCATGCCCTGGAAGACGCCGAAGGCGGTGAGCACGGAGGAGTCGCCGGCGCCGCCCTGTTCGGGCGAGCGGCCGGTGGTCCAGCGGCACGCGCGGGAGATCACGTCCATGTCCTCGACGTAGGTGCCGACGTCGCAGGCGGTGACGTAGCGGCCGGCGAGCGAGGCCACGAAGCGGCCGTAGGCGAGCAGCAGTTCCTCGGACTTGAGGTGGGCCGGGTCGCCGATGATCACGGCCTTGCCGCCGCCGTGCGGGAGGCCGGCGAGGGCGTTCTTGTAGCTCATGCCGCGGGACAGGTTGAGGGCGTCGCGGACGGCCGCCTCCTCCGGGCTCGGGGAGCCGGCGTAGGCGTGGAAGCGGGTGCCGCCCAGGGCGGGGCCGAGCGCGGTGGAGTGGACGGCGATCACGGCCCGGAGGCCTGTGGGCCGGTCCTGGCAGAGCAGGACCTGCTCGTGGCCGCCCCGCTCCGAGGCGAAGAGGATGTCGAGGGCGCTGGTGGCGCCGGGCGTTGCGCTGCTGTCGACGCTGACAGCGGGACGTACGTCGGTCACGGTGGTGACTCCTGCGTATCGCGGTGTGAGCGCCCGGTGCGGCCGCCGGTGGATCGGGCGGGCGCGAGGGGGCGCGCTTGTTGTTCGATGGGATGAGACTACGACCGCCGTCGGGTGCCGGGTACCGGGGTCATCCGGGGACTGACACGATCGGGGGAGCGACGTCGAGACGGTGGGAGGCAGTGTGCCCAAGGTGCCCTATGCGGCGTATCTCCGGGTCTACGAGCCGCTCGCGGCCTTCCCTGAGCCCGAGCGGTCGCACTGGGCCGGCTACGCGCGGCGCGAGCGGCTGCCCACCGCCCAGGACGAGCTGCGGGACGCGCTGACCGGCCTGGTGGCGCGGCCTGTGCGGGTGGCCCCGGCGGCGGAGAGCGCGGACGCGTTCGTGACCACGGTCGACGGGGTGGTCTGCGTCTGCCCGTGGCGTACCAGGCTGCGCTCGTGGCAGGCGCTCGGCGAGGTGGGGCACTGGCTGATGCCGCAGCCCGTGGTGGACCTCGCGCTGCCGCCCGGGGTGCGGCAGCGGGCGGCGGACGAGTACGACCGGTGGCGGGAGCGCAATCCGGACGCCAGGCCGTGGATCAGGTCGGCGCTGTGGCACGTGCCGGTGCGATGGTTCGCGCTCTTCGCGGACGACGAGCGGATCTTCCGGAAGGCCGGGGACGGCCCGGAGGCCACCGGGGACGCCCCGACGCTGCGCTACCGGACGCCGATGGTGGAGGCGCGGCGGCGGGTGGCCCGCGGGCTGCGGGCGGTCAGGGAGGCGATGCCGGAGGGGCCGCTGGTCGACGCGCTGACGGACGTCGGCCGCTGGCTCGAGGAGTTCCACCCCCGGTCACTTGTCGAACTGGACTACGGCGGATTGATCTATACGATCTCCGAAGACCAGTTGGCGGCTGACCGCTCGGTGGCGGAGGTCGCCGAGGGGCTTGCCGCGCTCGCGGCGGGTGACGTCGAGCGGGCCACCAGCCTGTACGAGGAGCTCACCGACCGTTGGATGACGATCCGCGAGCGCCAGTTCGCCAACTGATCCGCTCCTTAGGTGGGGCGAAAGCCCCAAGCGTGATGGAAGGCACTGTAAGGAACTCTTGCCTTCAAGTAGTCTCCTCGTGTCAAAATAGGACAACGGGCTCGGTGGGGCTCCGTCCTGGGTGGCGATCGACGGTCAGCCGTCGCGGGGTGACTGATCGTAGAGATCAGGTAACTGTCCGCTATGGCATGTTCCAGTCGGCTTCCGCCAAGGTTGAACACCTGAGAGGGCAATTCCATCGGTTTGGCCGACCCGGCTGGACGGATGGTGTAGTTGTAGTGCCGAGGACAAGCCGTTCGTCCTATAACCGACTCGACCCGCGCCTGTCATTTCGGGCAACGTGGGTCAAGGTGCAGAATTTAGAGGAAAGAACCGTGATGGTTCGGTTCTCCCGAGGAGGCCGCTCATGACCGCTCGCACCCCTGATGCCGAGCCGCTGCTGACCCCGGCTGAGGTTGCCTCGATGTTCCGCGTGGACCCGAAAACGGTCACACGCTGGGCAAAGGCGGGCAAGCTCACGTCTATCCGCACGCTCGGTGGGCACCGCCGCTACCGCGAAGCGGAGGTGCGCGCACTGCTGGCGGGCATCCCGCAGCAGCGGGGCGAGGCCTGAGCAAACAACAGCACGACCCAGGCTTCGGGGCCCCCACCCCGGCCGCTTGGCCACAGATCGCGCCGGACTCCGCCGAGTCCGGCGCGATTTGCATGTCCACACGAGGGCAGCACGAGCACCCCGCGGGGGCCTTCACGGGGCCGTGCAATTGCACATATTAAATTGGCGGGTTTCTCTACGGGGTCAACCGAGCTCAGCGAGCGATCAAGTTCCGTGACTCCCGTCACATGCCCTGTCTCTTGCCCGGTGCGATGATCTTGCGGTAATGCGGCCCCCGCCGCACCGCATCGCGCGTAGCTGTCTCCTACCCCCTCGAGCGGCTCTCCCCACCTCCCCCTGGTACTGCGCTTCCCCCTTGCCCCCTGCTTACCCCGCTCACGGCACACGGAAAAGCCCGGATCCCCTCTGGGGGATCCGGGCTTCCGGCTTTCTACCAACTACTGCGGTCTACCAACTACTGCGGTCCTGACGGGATTTGAACCCGCGGCCTCCACCTTGACAGGGTGGCGAGCACTCCAAACTGCTCCACAGGACCTCGTCGCGAGCGCGACTCTACCCCAGATGGCGGGCGCGTAGCGAATCGCTTCCCGCGCCCCGCACCACCTCGTTCCGGGTCAGGGCGCCAGGGCGTCGATCGCCTTCACGATGCGCTTGTCGGAGATCGGATACGCCGTGCCGAGCGCGTGCGCGAAGTAGCTGACCCGCAGCTCCTCGATCATCCAGGGGATCTCGGCCGCCCCGGCCGGCACGGGACGGCCGGGCGGGAACTGCTCGAGCAGCCAGGCGTACTCGTCCCGCATCTCCCGCACCTTGGCCATCCTGGCCCGGTCACGCTCGGCGTGCTGCGGCAACTGCTGCAACCGCCGGTCCACGGCCGTCAGATAGCGCAGCAGGTCCGGCAGCCGGCGCGCGCCGTGCCGGGTCACGAAGCCGGCCGGCACCAGGCCGGCCAGCTGCTCGCGGACGTCCGCCAGCGACTCGGCGAGCACCGGGCTGGTGATCGACCGCAGCCGCCGCTCACAGGTGCCCCAGGCGAGCAGCACCTCGCGCACCCGGCCGAGGATCCGCAGCGTCAGGTCTGTGATGTCCGCCCGCACCGCGTCGAAGAGCTTCCCGAACCCCTCCTCGTCCCACGCGGGGCCGCCGTGCGCCGCGACCAGCTGGTCGGCCGCCGCGCTCACGCAGTCGGCCAGCAGCGCCGGCACCCCGCCGTGCGGGGAGCTGGCCAGCGCCAGCTTCGCCGCGTTGTCCAGCTGACGCTGCGCGAACTTGGCCGGATCCGACGGGAGGTTGAGCAGGATCAGCCGCCTGGTGCCGCGCGCCATCGCCGCGCGCTGCTCCTCCGCGCTGTCGAAGAGCCGCACCGCGACCGAGGAACCCTCGTCCACCAGCGCCGGATACGCCTTCACCGGCTGACCGCCGCGCCGCGTCTCGAAGACCCGGTCCAGGGTGCCGATGCTCCACGAGGTCAGCCCTGTGCGGGGTCCGCTGCGCGACTCGGCCGCGCCCTCGGCGGCCTCACCGGCGCGGGCCGGGCCGGCAGCGCCGGCGCCAAGTC